>JALNWY010000013.1 GCA_023230665.1 Deltaproteobacteria bacterium | reverse complement strand
GTAAATGTGCGGGTCGGCGAAGCCGTGCAGGTACAGGTTGACCAGCGAGAGGCGCACCATGTCGGGCGAAATGTCGTAGCCCTTGATGTTCGCGGCCAGACGACCGCGCTCGTCAGGGGTGAGCGTGCTGTTGCCCTCCTTATCGGTGTTGGCCCGAAGGATGTGCTTGAAGGAGGAAATCAGAAAGCCCGCCGTGCCGCAGGCCGGGTCGAGCACAGTGTCGGTCTTCTTTGGGTCGATGATGGCGACGATGAAGTCGATGATGTGGCGCGGGGTGCGGAACTGCCCTGCGTCGCCCTGGGAACCCAGCACCGAGAGCAGGTATTCGAACGCGTCGCCCAGGCGCTCGGAGTGGTCGTACTCGAACTCATCGATGATCTTGAGGAACGCCCGCAGGGTCTCCGGGTCGCGGTAGGGCAGGAAGGCGTTCTTGAAGAAGTCGCGGAAGAGCGGCGGGATGCCGGGGTTCTCAGGCATCCTGTCGATAGCCTCGGCGTAGAGGTTCAGCGACTCGTGGCCGCCGAGCCCGGAGTGCATGAGCCTGGCCCAGCCGTAGCGCGCGTACTCGCCTGCAAAGAACTTGCGGCGACCGCCGAACTCCTCGGCCTCGGCGTCCATGTCATCCATGAACTTGTAGATCAGTGCGATGGTGATCTGCTCCACCTGGCTCTTGGGATCGGGTACCTTGCCCACGAGGATGTCTCGCGCGGTGTCGATGCGGCGCTTGGTGTCGGTATCGAGCATGGTTATTTCTTCAATTGTTTCATGGCGGGCGCCGCGGTCAGCACCTGCATCTGGCGGATGGCGATTCCGTTCAGCCGTTTCAGGCGTTCCTCCTGGGAAAGACCCATGTGGATGAGTTCGGCGTTCATGCCTTCGATATTGGCGAGAACGAGAAGCTGCTCCACTGTGGCATGATCCCGAACATTACCCTTCTTGCCCGGATTCGCATTCCGCCAATCGGCGGCAGTGTGCCCGAACAGCGCTACATTCAGCATATCCGCCTCGGTGGCGTAGGTCATCGCTGCCTTGGCCGGGGTCACCTGCGGGGGAATAAGGTGTTCTTCGATGGCATCGGTATGGATGCGGTAGTTGAGTTTGGAGAGGGTGCGGTTCAGATTCCATGCAAGCGACAGACGGCTGTTTTCGTCCTCCTTGAGCCGCTGAAATTCCTTGATCAGGAAGAGCTTGAACTCGACAGAAATCCAGGTGGCGAACTCAAAGGCAATATCTTTGTGGGCAAAGGTGCCACCATGGCGACCGCGCCGCGACACGATACCTATTGCCTGGGTGGTTTCGATCCATTGAGCCGGGGTCAGGACGAAGCTGTTCAGCCCGGCCCTGTTTCTAAACCCCTCGAATTCGAGGGGTTTGAAAGTAGGGTTATTCAGGCTTTCCCATATGCCTAAGAATTCAATGGTATTGCGGTTTCTCATCCAGTTCTGGATAACGTGGTCGGAACGGTTGGGTTCCTTGTGCTTGGCTATATCGGTCAGAGAAATATAGTCCTGATCCTTGTGGGCAAGAACCGTGATCTCGGTTCCTTTCACATTTACGATGGCTTTCCGTGGTTTGTTCATAGATCCTTCCTATGGGGCAAACTGGTTCAAGGAGATGTAGTCCTTGATGTATTCCGGCACCAGCTTTCGGAACTTCTCGGGCACGGCGCGGAAGTCGCGCGTCGAAAAGACCGGGTTTGTAGCCAGGTCGGTGAACTGGCGCTGGTCGATTATGTCACGCACCCGATTGCTGGTGACGTAGGCCTTGAAGTAATGCTTGATGGCCGGGATCGCCGAAGGCGGCTCGGGCACGTGGTCGGCGACGAACTTGGCGAACTCCTCTTCCAGCATTTCATCTTTGCTCTTGAATCGAGGGATCAGGCCGAAGACCTTCTCCAGTATCTCGCGCAGGGTGACGCGCCGATCCACGGCCGCGGCCTTGCGCAGCTTGTCGAGGCTATAGTACTCCTCGGGCTTGTCAAAGACCTCGCGGTTGACGTAGTCGATCACGCGGTCCCACTGGCCGGCCTCTACGGCCTCGACGATGACCGGGTCCTCGCGCACGGTGTCTTCGAAGCGTTCAAAGAACATGCGGTCGATCTTCATGCCATCGTAGCCGATCGCCTCCTCACGAACCGAGGCGAGGATGTCGGCGCCAAGGTGTTCGTAGGTGCCCCCGTATATGACAGGCCCGGCTCCATCGCCGTCGTCGCGGGGTCTGACGACCAGGCGCGGCAACTTGAGCACCTCGTCATAGTTGAACTCGGTCTCGAAGTACTCGCAGTTGGCGAAAAAGTCAAAGAGCTTGAAGCCGGTCTTCCGGGATTGGGTGACGCCGGCTAGGAACGTATCGTCGAAGAGCTGCTCCAGGAAGTCGTGCCTGCGCGTGCCGCGACCCTTAATCTGGATGAAGTCCGTAGGCGAGAAGATGGGGCGGAAAAGACCGAGATTGAGGATGTCGGTGCAGTCGTATCCCGTGGTCATCATGCCCACGGTGACGCAGACGCGCGCCTTGCTGGTCTTGTAGGCCGGTATAAAGTTGCCCGAGCCGAGCAGGTTGTTGTTGGCGAAGTTGATGGTGAACTGCTGGGCGTCTTGAACCGAGGATGTGACTTGCACCGCGAAGTCCGATTGGTACTTGCCGGGGAACTTGCGGTCGGCCATCTGGTTGAATATCTGCGCCAACTTGGCTGCGTGGTTTTGGCTCACCGCGAATACGATTGCCTTGCCGATCTCTCCGCTGACCGGATCGCGCAAGGCATTCTCAAGGAAGGTCTTGCAGAAGAGCTGGTTTGTGGCCTTGGAGAAGAAGCGCTTCTCGAACTCGCGCTGCTTGAAGGCCTCCTGCTGGTCCTCGCCGGTATCGTCGGTAAAGGATACAATAAAGCCCTCTTTGGAGAGCAGCTCCGTGGTGATCTCGGTTCGGGCGTCCACCACGGTCGGGTTGACCAGGTAGCCGTCCCTGACGCCGTCGAGCAGTGAATAGCGGAAGGTCGGCTGGCCGCTTTCGCAACCGAAGGTGCGGTACGTGTCGAGCAGGAGGCGGCGCTCGGCCTCGCGCGGGTCGCGGGTGCCCGGGTTGTCCTTATCGAAGCGGCGCAGGTAATCCCGCGGCGTGGCGGTCAGGCCAAGCTTGTAGCCGATGAAGTAGTCGAACACCGCACGGGCATTGCCGCCGATGGAACGGTGGGCTTCGTCCGAGATCACCAGATCGAAGTCGGTCGGCGAGAAAAGACGCTGGTACTTGTTGCCCACGAGCAGCGACTGCACCGTGGTGACGACGATTTCGGCGCGTCTCCAGTCATCGCGATTCTCCTTGTAGACGACTGTCTGGAAATCGGCGGAGAGCAAGCCGGCGAACGCCTTCCTGGCCTGATCCTCCAGTTCCAGCCGGTCCACCAGGAAGAGCACCCGCCGGGCGTTGCCGGAATGAAGGAAGAGTTTCACCACGGCGGCGGCCGTCAGCGTCTTGCCGGTGCCTGTGGCCATCTCGAAAAGAAAACGGTCTTTACCCTCCCGTACTGCGCCTTGCAGCTGATGGATGGCCTTGAGCTGGTAGGGGCGCAGGAACCGAAGCTTGTTGGCCTGGATGTATGCCGGGCGCTCGGCCTCATTCTTCCAGCCCGCCTCGGACTGGTAGTTTGGGCACTGGGTCAAAACGATGTAGTCCGCCCCGACGTGCTCTTCGACGATACGCTGGGGGTTCGGGATGACCAGCTTGTAGCCGGTGACCGAGTCCGGGGTCGGAAACGTGGTGATGACATAAGGGTTGCCGCGCTCCAGATCCCAGAAGTAGTTCAGGTTTCCGTTTGAGAGGATGACGAAGCGGCAGTTCTGCGAGCGGGCGTACCTGCGGGCCTGCTCTTTGCCGACAAGGGGATTCTTGTCCTCGGCCTTGGCCTCCAGGACGATCAGAGGGAATCCGCGGGCGTCGAGGAGCAGGAAATCGACGAATCCTCGTGTGGCCTTCTCGAAGTTCTCACCCAGCGAGTCGATGTCAGCAGGCCTGATGGCAACGGTCGACTCGAGTCGAATATTTGCAGGGGCGTCGCCCTCAGGGAAGAATCGCCAGCCTGCTTTTTCTAGCAGCTTGTTGATCTTGATTCGGGCTGCGGCTTCCTTCTCGGGCACTCAAACGCCTCCTTCAAGCATGGTCGCCAAGCGGCATAACAATGATTTTAATGCCTTGCCAATCTTACATGCATGAACTGAAAAATACTATATAAAAAGCTAAATCACAAGATTGAATACTCTATAGATGTGCCTTGATTTCCATGTTTTTATGAAATATCCGGGTATGGGGAAAGTATCATGAGCAAACAGATAAATGTGAACGTCACGATAATGACGAATAAAGTTTCAGATCTGCGTTTAAAATATAAACCATCTTGCTTTCCGCACGGAGTAAACATACTGGCACGACATCTAAACAGTAATAGTTTTAACATGTTATAAATATCTGGTTTCTGAACTTCAGAACCTTATGTTGAGATTGCAAATTGATAATATTAGCTATTGCTCTGAAACTTCTTGACTTTTTTACTAAAATATGCTTATACTTCATACATAATATATCCTTGACTGATTTTATCAGTCATTGAGCCGTCATCGAACGGTCAAAGTAGTTCTCCTTGATTCCTTGAGAATTCCTCAAAACAAATTGATTGCTTCCGCTCTGGACAAATTTTGCCCAGGCAAATCCGTGTTATAGAACGCACCTATTTTGTTGTTCTATCTAACCGATAGAACAACATTTTTCAGTGTGCAAACTCGCGCTGTACTTTTGTAAAGGAGAACTCTTGTGCAAATAACGATCGAGCCTCGGGAAACAAGGAAGCATTCAATGATTCTGGCATAAAAGGGCTGTAAAATCATGAGTCGCTTGACCCCCCAGGCAATTCCCCGTATATCGCTTTCATATAATGAAAATGGGGGCGTCTGTATGGATGGATCAATCATATCTCGCCAGAAATGCAAGACCTGTGATGGCCCGTTAATTCACGATGAAAGGCGCAAGGGATGTTTCTGTCCCAAGCATCCTGATCAAGCTGCAACCAAATTTATTGTTCGGTTTCCTGGCGATATCTACCAGCGGCACAACTCATATGAGTCTGCTTGTCAGGCATTGAACTACTTGCGTTATGAGAAAGGCACGACGAATCAGAGAAAAAGGAAATTTAATCCCGATGACTACAAGAGCATTCGCCCAAACAGCTTTGCGGCCCTGGCCCCGAAATACCTTGAGCGTAAGAAAAATCTAAAGAGCTACGGGAAAATTTGCCACTTCATCAACACGGCGAGAGACTATTTTGGCACCACGAACCTCAAGGACATATCAGGGGGCATGATTGACGATTATCTGTTCCAGTTGAAACAGGAAAACGGCAAGCCCATTTCGGATAAAACCAGGGCGAACCACTGTAGCCAGCTTCACGATTTCTGGAAATGGTGCTTGAGTCGCGGGAGTGTGATAACCTTGGCAGAGTTTCCTCAGTTCCCCAAGATCGAGTATGCTCTCGGGTATCGCAAGATCACCGACTGGGAGACTCAAGAAAAGGTGATCAGTAAAGTAAAGGAGATTTCCCACCATATTAACCCGAAAATATGGCTTGGTATTGACATCCTGGCTACCTACACAGCACTGAGGCCGGACGATTTACGCAGGATTAAAGAGAGCAGTCTTGATCCGAGCGGCCTTCTTATCATCCATGATCCAACCAAGCTGAAAAACAAGTTTAAGACAGTACGATTACTTGAAGATCATATAAAAGAATGGAGATCATTGCAGCGGGAATACCCTGCCCTGCCTGAAATACCCTTTTTCCGTCACATAAAGGGCGTAGGCGGGGCAAAACCGAACAGCATTTTTGGAGAGAAATACTTATACAAGTGGTGGGTAAAAGCCGCAGACGAGATAGGTCTGCATGGTGTTCCACTCTATCCCGGCACAAAGCATACCACGGCAACCGAAACAGCGAAGCTCCTGGGAACGGAAAAAGCATTGAAGGCATCGGGTCTGACGAACAGGGCATTCGAGCGTTATTGTCAAGTCGAGAACAATGACACCTTTGAGGTCGTGACAGAGGTTCGAAAAACCAAAAAGGCTAAGGTCATCAAGATGAATGTGAAACAAAGGAAAATCTGAATAGCCAATGTTGCCTGCTCAGGTTTTGCTCACCTTTTTAGGGATAATAAATTAAAATAATCTCAATAATATCAAGGTGTTAATGGTGGAGGCGGGGGGAATCGAACCCCCGTCCGAAGGCCTTCAGCACAAGGCGGCTACATGCGTAGTCTGTGTATTTGAGTCCCAGACATGGTCGGCCCGCAGACAGGCTTTCCATGTCCCGGCCCCTTTGTGTAACCCGTCAGCCCAAGAGGCGAAAGCTGCCGGGTGTGCTCATCTTTGTTTGACGTCCGTGACTGATGCCGATGAGCGGGCCTCAGCAGGACGTGGCTGCTTTAAGCAGCCAGTGCGTAAGAATAATCGTCGGCACTTATTGGTTTTCTGCCTGTTTTACGAGGGAGCAGACCTCGGCATGCTCCTTGTACCTCAACTACCCCCGTCGAACCCATTACGCCCCCGTGGCGTGTTCGTATCGTTCAGGTGTGTTTGCGGTTATGGTGCCTATAACTATAGTATCGATGCACGAGGAAGTCAAACGATCCGAATCAATGCATCTTCAATCATTTCGCAAAGAATATGGCCGATGAGGATGTGCGCCTCCTGGATCCTCGGCGTGCTCTGAGAGGGTACGGCAAGGGTGCAGTCTGCATGGTCGCGGATTGTCCCTCCCCCGCCGGCGAGCGCTATCGTCGATATCCCCATGGATCTCGCCTCGTCCAGTGCCCTGATGATGTTCCCCGAATTGCCGCTGGTGGATATGCCCACCAGCACGTCTCCTTCCCTGCCCAGGGCCCTGACCTGCTTGGAAAAGATCTCGTCGAATGAGAAGTCGTTGCCCACCGAGGTGATGACCGAGGTGTCGGTGGTCAGTGCGAGACCTGCAATGGGCTGCCGGTTTTTCCGGAAACGGTTCACGAGCTCTGCGGCCAGGTGCTGGGCATCGGCTGCCGAGCCGCCGTTGCCGGCGAACATGATTTTCTTGTCCCTGACGAGCGCGTCGATCATCATCCGTGCAGCCCTTGCTATTTCCGGAACCAGTCCCGGCAGACGGTTGTAAAGCTGTATGCTCTCTTCAATGATTTCTTCTATGCGGTCCATGGCTCGCCCTCATCTCTCCTTATGCCGGTCGATTCTCTCAAATCACCTGATCATATAGGCGAGTTCGCCCCCGAACACAAGCCAATCATTGCACCTTAGTTGTCCCGCAGGTCGATGCAGTCCTGGGCGCCCGGATCGCTCGCCAATGAATCATCTGCCGGGAAAGCATGCAGACAACACAGGGCCTGTCTGTCCACAAGTTGGAGTGATGCCCTGCCGTTCAGGGTGAGGGCCTCAGGTTTTCGCAAGCAGGGGAAACAGCAAAAGACAGATACACGGCTAAACCCGGAAATGGCCGTCTTTCTGAGAATAATCCAGATAAAAGTCTTTTTTAAAGTTCTGGAACATGGACAGAAAATCCCTGTTATAGTCATCGGTGTTGGAAAAGCTCCTGAAATCACCTGCCATGGCATCCCGATCAGTGAACTGCTGGAAATCCCGTTTGATCAGATCCGAGAGATCGATCGAGCGAAGGCTTTTCTTCTCGAAAAACGCGAATCTGCTGACCAGCATGCTGATGAGTGTGTTGAATAGTATGCGAAAGTAGCGCATCCCTGTGCTCCTTTTGTTGGTTCTTCAATGGTTTCTTTATCGGTCTTAATCTTATAAAATATGAAAGCGCCCCCAGTGCCGTCAAGGGTAAAGAAACCCGCAGGACAAGCCGATAGAGCAATAAATATGAAGGGCACGATAAAAGATATTCTGAAAATATCAGGTGTTCAGGGATATGTGCTCGCACGGGAGAGAACCATGCAGATCAAGCTCCCGTCAAAGCACCGGTTTGCCGGGGCAAAAAAGCAGATCAAGCTGCTCTATGACGACCTGATGCAGGCCCGGAAGAGGCCCGGCAACACCATGGAGGTATTCTTTGAAGACCTGGTGTTGACCGTTTTTACGAGCGGCATGACCATGCTCATAGTGCTGTCGAGCACCCGCGTGAACCTCGCCCTGGTGAGGATGACCGGGAAGCTGGCCATTGCAAACCTCGTGAAGGAGAAGTTTTAGATGAACCAGGATATCAGCGGCGGCTTGGACACTACGCGGTGTCCGGAGATCGTCAAGATCCTCTCGCTGGGAAAGCGTTCAGGAAAGCTTTTTCTGAGCAACGGCTCCCAGTCGGGTAATATCTTTTTCCGCGACGGAGTGGTCATCCATGCCCAGTGCGGCGCCCTGCAAGGGGTAAAGGCCATTTACGAGCTCGCGGTATGGACCTCGGGAGAATACCGGTTCAGCGTGGATGAAATGCCGGATGCGGTCACGGTGGAGCTTTCGGTCGACGAGATCCTTTCCGAGGCAACAAACCGCATCAGACAGATGGACCGTGTGATCTCGCTCATACCTACGAGCACGATCGTATATACGCTCGACCCCGAGATAAAAGAAAAGGAGATCGTGCTCAAGTCCATTCAATGGAAGATCCTCTCTCAGGTCGACGGAAAGAAAACCATTGCCGATATCGCCCAGAACACCGGCCTGGGCGTGTCCGACACCATGAAGGTGTTCTATACCCTCGTCAAGTCGGGCCTGCTCCGTGAAGCCTACCCCTCCGAGACGGAATCCCCCCCTGACATGGTCGATCTCCCTGAAACCCCTTTCATAAAAGCATTGAAAGACGACCTCACCAAAGCGATCGGCCCAGTGGCACCCTTCGTCATCAGGGAAACAGCCCAAGAAATGAGCCTTGATCTCCTGGCGGACGATCTTGAGCAGAAGGCTGCGCTCATCGAGACCCTTTCGAGCAAGATTCCCAGCGAGACCATGTCTTTGCAGTTCCTCGATACCATGACCGACTGGATCAACACGGAGGACATATAGGCCCATGAAGATCGCATCGTTCGCCCTCGCTTTCTGCTGCTTCCTGGTGTTCCTCCTCGGTTCGGCCCTGTTCGTCCACACCCAGATCAGTGCGATCAACGGTCTGGAGCTCTCTGTGCTGGAGGATCGCCTGTACCAGGAAAATTCCGATATCCTTTCCTGGGCCATGATGAGCATGGACACGGAGAGGCTCACCGAGGCCCCGCTGCCTGCCTCGTGGGGAGAGATTCTCATCGTGAACAACGCGAGTCTGGTGATCGAGAACTCCACCAACCAGGATCATGCGGGGAAAAAGATCCACACCATTCCTCAGCTGCTCGATGAGGCAGGTCCCATCCTCGATGCAATCACGAAGTCCTCGCGCGAGACCGTGAAGACAGAAGAGTACATGGTTGTGAGCGCCCCGCTTTCCCGGAACCGGACACTCCTGGGGTTCAAGCCCAGATCGTGGGAGCAGGGACTCGTCTCCCAGCAGAATACCCAGACCGGCAGGAGCGTGGAGTCCCTCAGGATGGTCCTGATGGTGTATCTGGGCGGGGGGCTGATCCTCGCGGTTATCTTTCCGCTGATCATGGTCTTCATGAGCTCCAGATCTCTGAACCGGGCGACAAAGGCATTCGAGTTGCTCAGTCTCGGTGATTTCGATGCCGAGCTCTCTCCGGCGGGCGGCAAGACCATGGCAAGCCTTGCAGACTCGTTCTTCCGGCTGAAAACATCACTGACCATAGCCCTTGAGAAGCTCGGGAGCAGATAACATGCCCAAGCAGGTACTGATAGTCGACGACGAAGAAACCTTGACCTGGTCATTGGCGAAATCCCTGTCCAACGACCGCGACACCTTTGAGGTCACCACTGCCAACGACGGTGAGACCGCGCTCGATCTCACAAGAAAGAGCCTTTTTGACCTGGTCGTTCTCGACATCAGGCTCCCGGGCATCAACGGCCTTGACGTGCTGCTGAAAATCAAGGATGAGAAGCCTGCCACCAAGGTCATCATCATGACCGCATACGGATCTTCCGAGATCAAGGCAAAGGCAAAGGCCAGGGGTTCGCTCTTCTACATCGAAAAACCATTCGAGATCGAGCAGATGCGCGGGCTCATCCTCAAAGCGCTCAGGGAGGACGAGGCGCGCGGCTTTGACGGAAACATTACCGGGCTGCAGCTGCCCGATCTCATCCAGATGAACTGCCTGAGCCAGGTCACCACGGCGCTCTATGTCCGGAAGGATCAGCGGGAGGGATGCATCTTCTTTGAGGACGGCCAGATCACCCATGCCGAGATCGGGGCTGTCGATGGGGAGGAGGCGCTCTTCAGCATCCTCTCGTGGTCGAGCGGGAGCTTCCGGTTCATGGGCGGGATGAAGGCGCCCAAGGTCACCATCCACACCAACTGGGAGTACCTGCTCATCGAGGGCATGAGAAAAGCCGACGAAATGAGCCTGGCCCTGGAAAAGGGCGAGATCGACAGCAGCGATATCACCCTGATCGACGAGCCTACGCGCATCGCGGTAAAAAACATCTCGTCGCTGCCGGAATGCACGGGCGTGGCGGTCATTACCTCTGAGAGCGAGGTATTGTACCAGAGCGGCAAGATCGTGGGCGAGGTCGACCTGTCCTACGTAACCACCTTCTTTCTCAACATCACGGAGAACCTGGGCAGTCTCACCTCGTCCACACCCAAGAAAGTCACCTTCATCGATCTGAACCGGCTCGTCCTGGTCTATCCCTTCAAGATCTACGTGCTCGCTTTGCTCTTTGACCGGGCTGTTCTCTCACAGGAGACCCTCTCCGCCATTGAGCGCGTGATCACCCGTTATCAGATTTAAGTGGTTCAGCCTTTCGGGCTCGAAACCCGAACTCCATACCAGAATCTGCTCCACCTCTGATGCATCCTCATAGTGCTTGAGAATCCGCTGCATGCTCTGCTCGTTTTTCCCGTAGCGGTCCATGAGGTCGATAAACCGCTTCTGGAGCGATACCACCCGGTCGTGCATGATCCTCTTGTCTGCATAGTTGACCACCATGGCCTCATTCACCTCCAGGGACTCGAGCCGGATGTGCTGGCCCACGATCTCCCCGATGCGCGGATACCCGAGTTTTTCCATGAGCCTCCTGCCCATGAGGGCATGATCGCCGCCCTTGAGCAGGCTCTCGGCCTTGCAGATGTCGTGCAGAAGGGCGGCCCGGTCCACCAGGCGCCTGTCGATCCTGAACCCGGCCTTTTTGAGCAGGGCTGCCACGCAGACCGCCGCCAGCCTGACGGTCTTGCTGTGGCGGATGATGTGCGGGGGCATGCTTTTTTCGTGCATAAGCCCCAGTGTCCATTCACGCGAAGGTATCACCGGCCTGCCCCGAACTCCTGTTCCGCACTCAGGATCTGCCCGAAGCCCAGAAGATTGACGAGCAGGCTGATGGTTGTTTCACGGGGCCGCTCGCCTTCGCTCGGCTTAACCTCGCGATAGAGGTCCACGCTCCAGCACTGGGATGCATAGGACAGACCCTGCCGGGAATGCTCGTATCTCCGCTCGAGAAAATCATACTCGATTTCGTAGCGGACCGAGAACCCTCTGATAAGCTTGGCGTTCACGCCGGCATAGGCCGACTTGGTCGCATCCCCCGACCGTTCACGATCGTTGACGGCCGGCCGGACATACTCCTCGGCGGCATACAGCTCGTCGCCCCGGGCATCTCTGAACGTGATCCTGCTCCAGTGCTCGTGAGTGGCATAGGGGCGAAACGGCTCCCTGCCGAACCTGTTGGTGTGCTGCGCGCTGAACCAGGAAACCGGGTTCAGCCGCGCTCTGGCTTCATAAAATTTCCAGTCGTCGTCAATGTAGCTATAGCTTCGGCTTATGGTGAACTCGGCCAGTGATCTTCCGGATGGGCCTCGCACATAGTTTTCTAAAGAGAGATTCATGTCGAATTCCTTTTCCCAGTCATCGCTCTCCAGGAGGTCGGGGAAGATGTCCAGGGGGTCGTTCCGGTCATAGTTGCCGCCGTAACGGCTCAGATAAACCCACGAGACACTGGGCACCACCTGGTGATAGATACCGCCTGCAAAGCGCTCGCTGTAGAGCGCGGTGGTCAGGAGGATGCTGCGCTCCTGCCAGTGCTCGCGAAAGGTGTCGTCTTCGAACACCTCCCGGTGATCGGTAATGAAGGTGTCCCGGTAGATCTCGGCAAACGAGGGCAGGACAGTCAGATATGGATACAGGCTGATGGGCCACGAAAGCTCGATCTCTCCGTTGTTCTTGACCGCCTCGATCCAGTCACGGGAATACACGCGCACCGTGGTCAGGTCCGAGGTGAGCAGGACAGGGGTATGGGGAATCCTCTGCGGCCTCATGCGCGCCCTGAGCCGAGGCAGCTCCTGCAGGGTCCTGTCGTTGTCCCCGACCGTGAGGTCCTGCTTCCACTGGCCTGAGAGGTTCGCGCTGAACTTCCGGCTGAAGATATTCCACTGTACGCGGGACACCAGTTCCTCCAGGTTTTCGCTATCTTCAAACACCCCGGTTGTGGCGGAATCCTTCCACTCCTGTTTATCCCCATAAAATGGCCCGATGTCCCGCAGGTAGTCCGCATGGCTGACGAGATTGATATCCCATGTGAGGCTGCCGCCTGTCTGCCGGGCCTTCAAGAGCCACCGGTGATCCGGGATCCTGTCTTTGACCCCGCCTTGCATCACCTCGCCTCCCCGTTTGTCGAACAGGCTCTCCCCGTATATGAAACCCTCTCTTTCCTCGTCGAGGCGGTAGCGGAACTCTCCCGCCCACAGGAGACCGCGGTCGCTGAGATGCGTGGGCGTGATCGTCGCATCCATGCTCCTGCCGAGCACGATATACAAGGGGATCTCTGTCCGGTAGCCAGTATCGGTGGAATGCCCGAACCCGGGAAACAGAAGCCCGGACTGGCGCTCAAGCTTGAGAGGAAACAGGAGGTAGGGTACATAGAAGAGCGGGACGTTCCCCACCCTGAACCGGGCATTGTATGCGCTTCCATAGCCTTCCAGCGGCGCATTGAGGGTGCCCGCTGCAATGGACCAGTCCGGCGGTTTGCCCAGGCACGGCGTATAGGTGATGCCCTCGCCCTCATACACATCTTCTCCGTAGCGGACAATGGTCCGGCCCGAGATGACGATAGGATCGGCATAGACAAAGACCGTGCCCTCTTCCAGGCGAAAATCTTTCCTGCGGTTGTTGTAATAGAGAATATGGGCGTCCATCTCTCCGCCCTCTTCCTCCAGATGGCAGTCGCCGGCGGCCCATAAATCCTCGGTCACCGTGTCGAGCACCACGTAGTTCGCCCTGAGCAGCAGATCCTCGCCCTGGACCACGACCCTGCCCGAAGCCTCGATCCTGTCTCCGTGCCGCACGACCTTCTCGGCCTCCACGTCGAGCACCTGGGCGATGACCTGAGCAGGCAGGAACGCGCCGGCGAAAAGAAGAATCAGAAACCTGCGCATACCAGGGCTTCCCTGACTTCGCCGACCGTATAGAACGACCCGGTGACCACGACTGCCTCGCCCGTGCCAAGAGCCTGATGAAAGGCCTCGGTGACGCTCCCGCACCGCACCACCCGCTCCTTGTCGAGGCACCCGGCCATCTCGGCCTCCCCCCACGACCGGTCCGATCGGACCGGGGCGATATAGACACGACTGCAGGTCTTTTTCATCATCTCCATCATGGTCTGGAAATCCTTATCCGCAAGCACTCCGAACACCCCTATCCCATGAAAGGCCTTGTGTTCAAGATATTCCATGAAAACTGCCATGGCTGCAGGGTTATGCGCCACATCCAGCGTCACCCTGTACCCGATTTCCTCGATCCTTCCCGGGAGAAACGCAGTGTTCAGCGCATAGGCGACCTGCACCCCGCCGGGACAAAACCCGAGCTCGCGGGCGGCTTGCAGGGCCAGGGCCGCGTTCATGGACTGGCCCGAACCCTTGAGCGAGGTCCGCTCTTCGCAGGGCGTGTCCACCACGTGGAGGATTGCGCCGATCTCTCGGGCATAGCCCCTGATCACCTCAAGCGCGGCCCCGGTTGCGCTCGTGATGAGGGGCCTGTCCGCGCGCGCTATCCTGGCTTTTTCCCCGGCTATCTCCTCAATCGTGGCGCCCAGATGCCCGGTATGATCCAGGGCAATGGGGGTGATGAGCGAGACGGCCGGGTCCAGGACATTGGCGGCATCATACCTTCCCCCGAGCCCGATCTCGAATATGCCGTAGTCGACCTTCTCCTGGGCAAACACCGTGGCCGCAAGAACAACACACCACTCGAAATAGGTCAGGCCGATATCCGCCACCTCGGGCCCGATCCGCTCCCGCACCTTCACCAGTATATCGCTTCCCACGTTGCGGCTGTTGATGCGAAAGCGCTCCGTGAAATCAGTCACATGGGGTGATATGGTAGTGCCGACCGAGACGCCCATGCTCCTGAGGATCCTCTCGAGGTAGACGCAGGTCGAGCCCTTGCCGTTGGTCCCGGCCACGAGCACGTGCCGGTAAGAGCGCTCGGGATGACCCAGCCTGTCCAGCGCCTGTCTCGCGCGGTCCAGGCCCAGGGACCATACGTTCTGCGGGATGTCTTTCAGAACCATCTCAGAAAAAAGAAAAGCGTGTCTCTCAGGTCGCGGCGCGGAACGATCCGGTCGATCAGACCGTTGGCGAGCAGGGTCTCGGCATTCTGAAAATCCTCCGGGAGTTCAGAACGCAGCACGGTCTGAATCACCCGCGGACCGGCAAAACCGATGCGCGCCCCCGGCTCGGCCAGGAGAACATCGGCCAGTGCGGCAAAGCTCGCCGTGACGCCGCCGGTGGTCGGGTCCGTGAACACCGTGATCACGGGCGAGCGGGTGATGCGGTCTCGCGCGTGCACGGTTCTGAGCATCTGGAACAGGCCCCAGATCCCTTCATGGATACGAACGCCGCCCGAGGCGGTGAAAAAAACGAGCGGCAAGCCGGTCTCCTGCGCGGCATCCATGAGCTGAACGATCTTCCTCCCCATCGCCACCCCCATGGAACCGCCCTTGTGAGAGAAATCCATGACACCCAGCAGGCAGGGCATGCCCTTGACAGAGGCCTTCCCTGCCCTGATGGCGTCCTCGGGATTCTCGTCACCGGCGTGATCGGCCAGGGCGAGCTCCTCGAAGCTCCCCTCGTCGCATATCAGACCGATCCGGTCGCGTGCGCCAAGCCTGAAGTGATGATTGCAGTGGTGGCAGACCCAGAGGTTTTCCTGGAGCTTTCTGGTTATGATGATCTCGGCGCAGGAGGGGCATTCCACCCATCTCCCGTCTTTTTTCGCTACATCGAGAACTTCGCTCAAAACTCGAACACCTCCCCGCCGACTATATATGCAACATTCGGGGGGAGTTCTGCAACAACTTCGTCAAGATACTTTGGTTTGATGTGGTAGGCGATGATGCGGGTCGACGGGTCCATACGACCGTCGATTCCCTGCTTCAGGAGCAGGGGGGTGAGGTGGCGCGAGAGCCTGGCGATCTTTTCCATCCGATCGGGAAAAGAAACATCCACGAAAAACGCCTTGAGTCCTGGTCCCCGTGAGAGCGCCAGGTCAAAGAGAGCAGAGTCGAACCCGGTGTCTCCGCTGAAAATCACCGTGGAGCCGCCTTGAGATACCTCATAGCACAGCGAGCCCGGGATGTGGTCCACCGGATGGCCCGTCACCCTGAAACCTCCGATGACAAACTCGCCGGGCGGGACTTCGCTGAATGTGATGACGTCCTTGCGGGCATTGAGGTCCCGGATCTCCGGCCAGATCATGCCATTGAACACATTGCGGGTAAGGGCTTCCAGGGTCGGTCTGCTCGCCCAGATGACCACCCCGTGCGCACTGCTGGAAAACAGGGTGTCCAAGATAAAGGGAAGCTCCTTGATATGATCGATGTGGGCATGTGTGATGAGGATGTGCCGGATGGTGCACACCGCGTCTTCGGAAAGGACCGAGGACACCGACCCGGCATCGATGAGGGTCTCGCGATTGAGCAGGATGCTCGTGGTGTTGTATCCCTGCATCACCGAGCCGCTGCAGCCGAGAATCTCAACTTTCATGGACATCCCGCGCTATCCCTTCCCTTTTCGGAGACCACACAAATGCAAATTATTTTATTTCATCGGTAAGCCTTGTCCAAAACTGTAATGCATTTTCGGCAACGAGAGCCCCTTTGTTCAGGTTTTTTCCCGGCCTCCGGAGGCGAGCCTGGCGAGGCGGCTGACGTCCTGGGACCGGGACCTCGGACACACCAGGATCGCGTCTTTGCCCTCGACCACCACAAGGTCGTTCACTCCCAGGAGCACGATTTTTTTCCGGGTAGCCCACACCACGTTGCCGGCAGCCTCTTCCAGCAGGGTGTCTCCGCTGATCGTGTTGCCGTGTTCATCTCCGGGCACGATCCTGCCTAGGGCATCCCATGATCCGATATCGTTCCACCCGAATTCGGCTGGAATCACACCCACATCCGAGGCCTTTTCCATTATGCCGTAATCGATGGAAACAGCCTCGACCCTGTCATAGAACTCCCGGACGTCCTCGTGCCGGATCTCATGCCTTTCGTTCATGACCGAGAGAAGCGCATGCATCCTGGGCAGGTGAACCCTGAACGCGTCGAGAATGGTATCCACCCGCCAGAGAAATATCCCGGCATTCCACAGAAAGCCCTTTTCAATGTATGTTTCCGCAGTCTTGAGATCGGGCTTTTCCCGGAAGGTGAGCACCCGGTGAAGGCGGTGCGACGTCCCCTGAGCCACGACCTCTCCTGGTGCGATATAGCCGTATCCGGTCTCGGGCTGATCCGGCACCATGCCCAGGGCGATCAGGAGACCGGGATGCGCCCTCAATGCCTCGATCCCGAAGCCGATGGCTGTGGTGAAGCCCTGCCTGTCCGATATCCAGTGGTCGGCCGGAAAGACCGCCATGACCGCATCAGGGTCTTTACGGGCGATGGTCAGGGCCGCATAGGCGATGCAGGGAGCGGTGTTGCGGCCCACGGGCTCGGCGAGTATGTTCTCTCCGGGTATCTCGGGCAGGTGCTCGCAGACCCTGGCCGCGATCTGCTCGTTTGTGACGACATAGATCCGGGAGCTGTCCGCGATCGCGCGGGTACGCTCGAAAGTGTCCTGCAAGAGGCTGCCTGCGCTGCTCAAGGAGTGGAGCTGCTTGGGATTGTCCGGTGTCGAGAGCGGCCACAGGCGCTCTCCCCTTCCCCCTGCCATGATGACTGCGTGAACCGCCATATGATAACTCCTTCCCTATTTTTCATAAGAAACAGCACAATCTCTGTTTTTGTAATATACCACAGGTACCGGGTCAACCGGACAAATTCCTGATAAATCATTGACACCGGTTCTCCAGGTGTTCTAGTAAGTATCATTACATATGGCTTCCATCATACAGTTCACCCAGGAATATCGGATTGCGATCTCGAGGGTATGCGGCGCTCTCATCATCCTGCTGATCCTGTTTTCCGGTCCGTCGTCCCCGAAGAGCGGCCCGTCGTATCTCGACCTTGCCGTAGACTTCTTCGCCTTCATCCTTGTCATAGCATCCGCCTTCGGGCGGCTCTGGGCCCTTGCTTATATCAGCGGCCACAAGACAAAGGACCTCATCACCGATGGCCCCTACTCCATGGTGCGAAACCCCCTGTATTTCTTCAGCCTCATCGGCGCCGTGGGCATCGGGATCATGACGAACAACGTGCTGATCTTCGGGCTCATCGTGATCCTCTTCGGCCTGTACTACCCCTTTGTCATCCGGGCCGAAGAGAACCGCCTGCGCGAGGTCCACGGAGATGCGTTCGACAAGTACCGGGAGAAGACCCCCATGTTTGTCCCCAGGCCTTCCCTGTTCCGGGAGCCGCCCCATTACACCATCGATACCCGGCTTTTCAGGCGGGCGTTCCTCAGCGTCATGTGGTTTCCGCTGATGTTCATGGTGCTCATTGTGATCGAACGTCTCCATCACACCGGCATCCTTCCGGTCTTTTTCACCCTGCCCTAGCTTGCATTGCCCCGCTATAATTTATATATAATCTCCATTGCAGGAAAAGACCCATATGTTTTAAAAGGGAGGACACGATGTTTCCTGAGCAGAGAACACGAAGGCTGCGGATAAAGCCCGCATTACGAAGAATGGTCAGGGAGACCGGCGTTTCGGTTCATGACCTCATCTATCCCCTCTTCATAAAAGAGGGCGAGTCCATCAAGGAACCTATCGACGCCATGCCGGGACAGTTCCGGTATTCGCCCGACCGGCTCTCCAGCGTGATCAGCGAGGTGGTGTCGCGGGAGATACCAGCGGTCCTGCTCTTCGGCATCCCCCGGAAAAAAGACAAGTTCGGCACCGAGGCGCACAAGAAAGACGGGGTGGTGCAGCAGGCTGTTCACAGGATCAAGGACGCGGCGCCCGATCTTCTGGTGATCACCGATGTCTGTCTGTGCGAGTACACGAGCCACGGCCACTGCGGCATCCTGGACAGAGACGGCGGCGCCGTGGAGAACGACGAGACCCTGGATGTGCTCGCAAAGGTGGCGCTGTCCCACGCCAAGGCGGGCGCGGACATCATCGCGCCTTCCGACATGATGGACGGCCGGGTGGGCATCATCCGCGAGGCACTGGACGAGAGCGGGTTCGAATACACCCCTATCATGAGCTACTCAGCCAAGTATGCCTCGTCCTTCTACGGCCCGTTCCGCGAAGCGGCAGGCTCGGCCCCCTCCTTCGGCGACAGGAAAGGATATCAGATGGACCCGGCCAACGTACGCGAGGCCATGCGGGAGATACGCCTCGATGTGGAGGAAGGGGCCGACATCATCATGGTCAAGCCTGCGATGCCCTATCTGGACGTGATCCGCCTGGCGGCCGACGAGTTCGACGAGCCTTTGTGCGCCTATCAGGTTTCGGGCGAGTATGCCATGATCAAAGCCGCTTCCGCCAAGGGGTGGCTCCCGGAAGACGCCTGCATCATGGAGAGTGTGCTCTCCATCAAAAGGGCTGGGGCGGACATGCTCATCACCTATTTCGCGTGCCGGGTCGCAGAGCTCCTCTCATGAGTGCACCGCGCATCCTCGCATGGGAGACGACCACCTCCTGCAACCTCGACTGCCGTCACTGCCGGGCATCGGCCACCACCGAGCCAAGGTCCGGCGAGCTGACCACGGACGAAGGGTTCTCGCTCCTGCGCGAGGTCGGTGCCGCGGGCACCAGAATGGTGATCCTCTCCGGGGGCGAATCGCTGATGCGTCCCGACGTGTATGAGCTCGCCCGGTACGGCACCTCATTAGGCATGCGGATGACCCTTGCCACCAACGGTTCGCTGGTCACGCCCGAGGTTGCCGGTCAGATACGGCAGTCGGGCATTGTGCGGGTGTCCGTGAGCCTCGACGGCGTCACTCCGGACATGCACGATCGGTTCCGGGGCCGTGAGGGGGCGTTCGAGCTCGCTGTGTCAGGCATCCGCAGCCTCATCCAACAGGGGGTGCCGGTTCAGGTCAACACCACGGTTGCTGCGATGAACGTGAGTCAGATGGAGGCCTTCCCTGCCTTTCTGGAGCTGCTCGGTGTCATGGCGTGGCACGTTTTTTTCCTCGTGCCCACGGGCCGGGGGCACGACATGGAGCCTGCCACGGTCAAGGAGTATTGCTCCATGTTAGAGGATTTCCACCGCGTGTACCAGACCTCCCGGATCGAATGCAAGGCCACCTGCGCCCCGCAGTTCTATCGTATCCTGGCCGAGCACACGGAGCCTGTGCGCACCCGGGGCTGCCTTGCCGGAAGCGGGTTCGGTTTTGTCTCGTCAACGGGCGTGCTGCAGCCGTGCGGGTTTCTCCAGATTCCCTGCGGCAATGTACGTGACCGAGGCTTCTGCGCTGCCTGGGAGGAATCCGATACCCTTCGCGCCCTGCGGGACATCACATCGCTCAAGGGCAAATGCGGGGCGTGCAGCCACAAAGAGATATGCGGCGGCTGCAGGGCCCGCGCATACGAAGTGATCGGCGATCTCATGCAAAAGGATCCCATATGCTGGTTCAAAGGCTGAGTGCAGCCTGTGCGGCGCCCTCACGTGCGGCAAGGCGGTCGCGCCGCAGTGTATCGGGAGCCTCGGATCCAGGGAGGCGCGTGTTGGATGGATAACACGAACAAGCATGCCATGGGCTGCATGGATCATATCGACCGGAAGATCCTCACCCTTATCAGCAAGTCCTTTCCGCTTGCAGAACGTCCGTTCCTCTCGATTGCGGAGCAGGCCGGGATCACCGAGGACGAGGCTGTGGAGAGAGTCTGCCGGCTCAAGGAAGGCGGCGCGATCCGGAGGATCGGTGCCGTCATCAGCCCCCGGAGCCTGGGATGGCACTCCACGCTTTGCGCCGCAGAGGTGCCTCAGGAGCGGATCGACGAGTTTGCCTCACTGGTCAACTCCTACGGCCAGGTGACTCACAACTACGTGCGCTCCGGGCACCCCAACTGCTGGTTCACCCTGATCACGCCGGACAAGGTGCGGGCAGACGAGATCATCCGCGAGATCGGGCAGCGGTTCGGGACGGCCATACTCGATCTTCCCGCCCGGCGCGTATTCAAGATAAACGTGTCGTTTGATTTCAGCGAAGAGGACGAAACCCGGCCGGGAAACAGCTGAAGGCTGCCGCTCCGGGGCTGCTCCGTCCGGGAGACCCCGGAACGTTCAAAGCCGCGGGCGGTCTTTTTTTTTCGGGAAGGGATCACCTCTTTTTCAGCATCCGGGAGAAGATGCCGTTGTCAGTCCCTGCCGATTTTGTCAGCTCCTCCTCGTAGCCGATGATGGTGAAATAGATGGCCCGGTCAAAGAACAGCACGACCTTGTTGTTCATCTCCAAGGCCTGATAGCACTCGTAGGTTGAATCGAAGAACTGGTTCTCCCTCACATAGAGCCATAGGTGGCGCTTGATGATCATCAGGGTCATGACCGCTTCATGCAGGGGGATTTCCTCTTCAAACCACTTCTTTCCCAGATCGCTGTAATACTTCTGCACCTCGCCGGTGTGCTTCTTCTTGCCGAGCCAAGAGTCGAGTCTGCTGTACACACCGTAGATCCAATCACGGACAAGGTCCTCTGACAGCGTCCGAAAGCTCTTGGTTTCCTCCCTGGTGAGCAGGTCCCTGCATACCCTGTTGGTCAGCTCGCCTGCATTGTCCTCGATCAGCTTGATCAACCTGGAATAGATCATCTTCTCTCCCCTTCCTTTTCCTTTTTAAAAACAGCAACACAAACGGCCATGTGGTGCCTGAACATTTGTCGGCATTATAGAAATCCTGATTCCCAATTGCAACATCTCTTCGGGAGACCGGTTTCCCTGCCGGAGCGGAGCAGCTTGATATCCGGCTTTGTGCGCAGTATCCTTTACCCATATCGAGGGTGAAATATTCTTGTTTCACGAGGTTATTCCCGTGTCCTGGAAAGAATATATCCCGCAGATGATCGATCGGAAAGAAAAGTGGAGCCTGGCAGCGTTTTCCTCGTCTTGTGCGCACTGATCATTGCCGGAGTGGCGGGCGGTTGGCTGGCGGTCCATCTCAACCTGCCCGCCATACTCGGCGAGCTCGCCGCAGGTGCCCTCCTTGCACTGACCTTCAGCAGCGGAATACCCTTCTGGCAGGAGCACCAGGATATTCTCGAAGTGCTGGGGCAGGTGGGCTTGTGCGCCCTGCTCTTTTCCGTGGGTCTGGAGATTCGCATGAGGGATATCGTCAGTGTCGGTCCTGCCTCTGCGCGAGTGGCTTTTCTGGGGGTCATCACGCCGTTTCTCCTGGGATACGGAGTATCCATGCTCTTTGGCCAGACACCGCTCGTGGCCCTCTTCGTCGGGGCGTCCCTGACCGCCACGAGCGTGGGCATCACCGCCGAGGTGCTCAGCGAGCTGGAAATCATCGGCTCAACAGGCAGCAAGATTATCCTCAACGCCGCTGTTCTCGATGATGTGATCGGGCTCTTCATTCTCACTGTCATTTCGAGCATAGCGTTCGGCGAAAAGATCTCGGTGAGCAACATCGCCATGCTCACGGGCATGGTGGTCGCGTTCTTTCTCGTTGTCCTCATTGCGGTGCGGCCCGTCATTTCCCGCCTCATGTCGTTCATCGAGCACACATACGGCGACAACGGCACTGCCATGACGAGCTTTGCCTACCTCATGTTCATCTCTTTTGGAGCGGCGGCCATCGGGCTCGATGTCATCGTGGGCGCATTCATCGCGGGCCTGTCTCTCTCCGAGTCGAGGGTCAGGCACCATATCTCGGCCTCGTTCATGCCCTTTATCAGTGTGTTCGCCTCCCTGTTTTTCGTTCTCATCGGCACCAGGATGGATCTTTCACTCCTGAACCCTCTTGTAGCAGAGAATCAGCCGGTCCTCGCCCTGAGCATTGCCCTGCTCGCGGTCGCGGTGGCAGGCAAGCTCATGAGCGGCCTTGCCATTGTCCGGGACAGGGAAAACCGGCTCTTTGTGGGCGTGGGGATGATACCGCGCGGCGAGGTGGGTCTGATCTGCGGCAATATCGGGCTGATGTGCGGGGTCCTTCCCGGTGAAATATTTTCTTCTCTTCTCCTGGTTGTCATGTTCACCTCTTTTATCGGGCCTTTGTTCCTCAGGTTCATTGTGCCCAGAAGGCTCAGTTACTATCCGAGAATACCCACCGACTCGAAAGGAGAGCAAGAATAGTCCGCCCAAGAACCTCCTGCATGGGCATGATCTTCTCCAGGATATGTTTGCATACCAGTATAATATGTGGTATATATCACATATCAATAATTTTTCCATGCGACGTTCAGTCGGGACGTATCTTTCGGCTGTTCTTATTCCGGTGATCGGAAGAATGATAAGAGGGACCATTGTCGAGATGGTCATTGCCACGAGATAGACAAAAATTGAAAGGTGTTTTCAATGACTTGGGAGATTCAGCTAAAGGAAAGCGTACGGACGATCAAGGAGGCTTCATCGGTTGTCAACATACCGTCCAGGGAAATGAAGCGGCTCGCCCATGTGGTGGAGCGGCATCCGATGTGCGTGCCCCCGTATTACCTCTCTCTCATCGACCCCGATGATCCGAACGACCCGGTGAAGGCAATGGCAGTGCCCAGTGTTGACGAGCTCAATCTCATGGGCTCATACGATACCAGCGGCGAGAAGGACAACACCAAGATGCCCGGGCTCCAGCACAAGTATCCGCAGACCGCACTGATCCTTTCCACTAACCGGTGCGCAATGTACTGCAGGCACTGTTTCAGAAAACGTCTGGTGGGACTGCCCAACCACGAGCTTCTCCAGCGGTTCGACGATGCGGCTGCCTATGTGAGGCAGCACCGGGAGATCAACAATGTCCTCATCACGGGAGGCGACCCCTTTGTCCTGGACACCTCTATGATCGCCCGCTTTCTCGAGATGCTCTCGGATATCGGTCATCTCTCCTTTATCAGGTTCGGCACGAGAATTCCGGTCACCCTTCCCCATCGGATCACGCACGATCCGGATCTCATCAGGCTCCTGAAAAAGCACTCCCTCCCGCAGAGGAGGATCTATGTGGTGACCCAGTTCAATCATCCCCGGGAAATCACTGAAGAGGCCGTGGCTGCGGTGGACTGCCTCATCCGCTCCGGTGTGCTGGTCAACAACCAGACCGTGCTCCTCAACGGCGTGAACGATGATCCGGCAATCCTGGCAGCCCTGCAGAACAACCTGGCGGGCATCGGCATAAACCCGTACTATATATTTCAGTGCAGGCCGGTTAAACGGGTCCAGCACCATTTCCAGGTTCCGCTTCACCAGGGATACGATATCGTGGAGGCGGCAAAGGGAATGCTCAACGGCCATAGCAAACGGTTTCGCTTCATCATGTCCCACAGAAAAGGCAAGATCGAGATCGTGGGCAGAAAACACGACGAGATCTTCTTCAAGTTCCACCAGGCGAGGAACCCGGCCAATACCGGCAAGTTTTTCAGCAGGCACATCAGCCCGGGGCAGGGATGGCTCGCCGATACCGAGGAGATCGCTCCCGGCCGGGTGTACGGGGCCGCAAGCTGAGTTTTTTAGCGCCTGTTCCCCCAGTGAGGACCGGTGCCCCGCGGCTGCGGGACCGGCGTATGCCAAAGGCATGGGAATATGATCGCATTTTCTTCTCCAGGCCAGATTGATTTCGGTTCTCTGCCAATTATTATTCAAAGTATGACAGTGGATAGATCATTCTGTGCCATCTGCGCCTGGCAGGAGGAATACTGAAATAACCGCGGCCTTTGGCCTGTAAATCGACTGCGGGTGGATCGCGCATGCCAGTGTATATTGATTCGCCTTTTCCTGTCCTCGTCCTTGCCCTCACGGCCGGCATGGGCCTGGGTCTGGTCTATTTTCTCATCCTGTGGTTCACGGTCCAGAGGCTCTGCTCGTCATCCACGCCCGGCAGGCTCATGATCTCCAGCTATGCGGCCCGGCTGGCTCTGGTTCTGCCCGGCTTCTACTTCATCATGGACCACCGGTGGGAACGGATTGCAGCGACTCTGGCTGGCTTTATCATCGTGCGGGCCATTCTCACACGCCTGCTCGGGAGACGGGAGACCATGGCGGGTGCAGCCTAAGAAAACTGCATAAGCGGTGCAGACGGTTTTTGCTCTCATTTGTGATAGGGCTCGTTGTTCAGTATGCTAAACGCGCGATACACCTGTTCGAAGAGCATGATGCGGATGATCTGGTGGCTGAAGGTCATGGCCGAGAGCGAGATCTTCTCCGGGATGGCTTTTTCCATTTCCGGGTCAAAACCAGTGGGGCCTCCCACGTAGAAAAACAGATGCTTTGCCGAGCTGTTCAGGATATCTGACAGGAAGGAGGCTAGCCCTTTTGACGTCAGGGCCCGGCCGGCCGGGCTCAAGAGCACGTGAACGCCCTCCCGCGACTGGATCTTCAAGGTCTTCGCCTCGATGATCTCCACCGGCGCATACCGGGAGATCCTCTTGCGGTAGTCGTCAACCAGCTCTCCCACCGGGCCGCGTTCGGTCTTTCCGGCCAGGCAAAAAACCAGTTTCACCCCTTGATCCTCTTGGCATCGAACCACATGCCTTCAATGTCATAGTACT
Organism: Deltaproteobacteria bacterium; assembly: GCA_023230665.1. GTDB lineage: Bacteria > Desulfobacterota > Desulfomonilia > UBA1062 > UBA1062 > Phosphitivorax. The sequence goes on along the minus strand of JALNWY010000013.1, from coordinate 8,145 downwards.
GCCGCAGGTCTTCCTGCAGGATGTGGATGACCACATCGACGTAATCCAGGAGCACCCAGCGCCCCTTGTCCAGCCCTTCGGTGCCGAACGGTTTGCCCAGGGTCTCCATCAGGTGCTGGGCCATGGCCCTGATCTGACGGTCCGACATGCCCGTGCACACGATGATGTGGTCGGTGAACGAGCTCACGCCGCCTACATCCAGCACCACCACGTCGGTCGCCTTCTTGTCTTCAAGGGCTTCGACAGCTCTGCTCCACAGCGGTTTCATTTATTCGTATATCCTTTCACGCCCGATATATTCCTCCACTTCTTTTGGTATCAGGTAGGTGACTGACCTCCCTTGAGCACAGAGATCACGTATTTTAGACGAAGAGATGTCCAGCGGGGTTACATCCACGAAAACGATCCTGTTGCCCTCGCTGCTGACGTATCCGTCCGGGGCGGGCCGGAAACGTGCCGCCTCTTCGGCCAGAATGTGGGCAAGCTCCGGCCTTTGAGCTCCGGGGCGCGACATGACCGCGAAGTGCGCCAGGTCGAACAGGCGGCCTGCCTGGTACCAGGCCAGGATCTCGTTGAAGGCGTCCTGGCCGAGAATGAACCAGGGCACGCTCTCAAAGCGCTGCCGCACGTGCTCGATGGTCCTGACCGAATATGAGCTGCCCCCCTGCTCCACCTCGAAGGAGGAGAGCTCGAAAAAGGGATTGGACCGGACGGCGAGACGCACGATCTCCAGGCGGACCCTGCCCGGCACATCCGAGGCCAGTTCTTTGTGGGGCGGAAGGTACGAAGGCACGAACAGGACTTTTTCGAGATCAAGAGCCTCCCTGACCTCTTCCGCAGCTCTTAAGTGCCCGAGGTGGATGGGGTTGAATGTTCCTCCGAAGATCCCGATCCTCATGTCCTGATCTGACCGTCCCCGAAGCAGACGAACTTGCCGATAGTGAGGTCCTCGATCCCCATGGGCCCATACGCGTGAATGCGTGAGGTACAGATCCCGACCTCGGCGCCCAGGCCGAACTCTCCGCCGTCGGAGAACCGCGTGCTGGCGTTTATGAGTACGGTTGACGAGTCCACGTCGCGCAAAAACTCCATGGCTCGGCTATGGTTCTCGGTGATGATGGCCTCGGTGTGATCCGATCCGTACTCCTCGATATGGTCAATCGCCTCCTGCATGCTGTCCGTCACCTTCACGGCCAGGATGAGGTCGAGAAATTCCTCAGACCAGTCGCTCTCTGCGGCAGGGGCTACATGATCCACGATCCCCCGGGTCTTCTCGCACCCGCGGATTTCCACGCCGTTTTCACGCAGGAGCCGGATCATCTCGGGCAGGAAGGTGTCTGCTACCGGCGCATCCACAAGCAGGGTCTCCATGGCGTTGCATACGCCCGGGCGCTGGACTTTGGCGTTCAGGCAGATCTTGTACGCCTTGTCGAGGTCTGCCTCCCTGTCCACGAAGATATGGCATACGCCCTTGTAATGCTTCAGCACCGGGATCCGCGAGTTCTCCACCACGGTCCGGATGAGCCCCTCGCCCCCGCGGGGAATGACCAGGTCGATGTACTGCTCGAGCGCGAGCATCTCGTTGATGGCCTCACGATCGGTCACCGGGATGAAGCCGATCACGTCGGGACTGATGCCCGACTCCTCCAGCGCCGACTTGAGCACCTTTACCACGGCCCTGTTCGAGTTGAAGGCCTCAGAGCCGCCACGCAGGATCACGGCATTGCCCGATTTGAGGCAGAGCCCTGCCGCATCCGAGGTGACGTTCGGCCTCGACTCGTAGATGATAGCCACCACGCCGAGCGGAATCCTCATCTTACCAACAGTCAGGCCGTTGGGCCTCCGGGTCATATTTTCGATCTTCCCCACCGGATCGGGCAGCTCAGCGATCTCTTCCAGGGCCCGGGCCATGCCCTCGATCACCTTGTCGCTCAGGGTGAGCCGGTCGATCATGGCCGGGCTCAGGTTGTTTGTCCGTGCCTGCTTGAGGTCCTTGGCGTTCCCGACCTTCAGCTCTTCAGCCCTGCTCCTGAGATGGTACGCCATTGCTGCGAGCGCCCGGTTCTTCTGCACGGTGGAGAGGCTCACCAGGGGTCGCGATGCCTTGCGCGCCCTGGCTGCAATGGTTTCGATCATGGATTCTGTCACGAGAGAGGCTCCTTTTTCACGATCATGTTATTGCGGTGCACCACTTCTTCGTCGCACTCGTGGCCCAGAATCCGGCATATCTGCGAGGTATTGGCGCCCTTGATCCTGAGCGTGTCCTCGGTGGTGAAGTTGCTCAGGCCCACGGCAATGGCGCTGCCGCCTTCCTCGACGATCTCCACAGGGTCTCCGGCCTTGAAGTTTCCCTCCACGTGCACGACCCCGCAGGGAAGCAGGCTCTTTCCCTGGCCGAGGATCATGGTCGCCGCGCCCCGGTCAACGACCACCCTTCCCTTGGGTCTTGTGACATAGCTGATCCAATGGTTTTTCTGCGTGAGCTTGCCCTTCTTGTGCGGGTGTACATAGGTGCCGATCTCCTTGCCCTCAAGCACGGAGCTCACCACCTGGGGAACATATGCGGATGCGATGACCGTGGGGATGCCCAGCAGGGACGCATGATAGGCGGCCTTGACCTTCGACTGCATGCCCCCTCTGCCCATGCTGCCCGCTTCGCCGCTGTGGGCCTTGACGTCTTCATTCCTGATGTCCCTGATCTCTCTGATGACCTCGGCGTTCGGGTTCACCCGAGGGTCTTCGCGGTACACGCCGTCGGTGTCGGTGAGCACAATGAGCGCCTGGGGCTCCACCAGGGGAATGATCATGGCCGAGAGCATGTCGTTGTCGGTGAACTTGATCTCTTCCACTGATACGGTGTCGTTCTCGTTGATGATGGGAATGGCGTCGTATTCGAACAGCGCGGTGAAGGTGTTGCGGATGTTGAGATACCTGAGCCGGTCGTCCAGGTCCTCGCGGGTGATGAGGATCTGGGCCGCGGTGTATCCATAGCGCTTGAATGCGTCCGTGTACGCCCGGATCAGGCTTCCCTGGCCGATGGCGGCCAGGGCCTGCTTTTTGGAAAGTGTAACACCGTTGGCCTTGACGCGCATGATGGCGGTGCCCTCGGCGATGGCGCCGGACGACACCAGGGCGAACTCTTTACCCTGGTCGCGCAGGAGCGACAGGTCGTCGCAGAGCCGGTCGATGACCCGGTTGTTCAGCCCGCTGCCCGTGTTCAGGACCTTGGAGCCGATCTTGATGAGCACGCGCCGGCATTTCTTCAGGGTTGATCGCGGATTTTTATCCATACAGGGTCCTTATGATTTCATTGAGAATCTCCTGGATTCCCTCGCCGCTCACTGCGGATGCGACAAAGCAAGGATACCCTTTGTCCTCGATAAAGGCAACCGCTTCCGGGGCCTTATCTCTGGCCTCCGGGAGGTCCGACTTATTGAGCACCACGAGCTGCCTGCGCCCAACCAGCTCGGGAGAGTAGGCCTGGAGCTCGTTGCTCAGGACGGTGAACTCCTCCTTGGGGTCGCGCCCGGTGTCCGGGGAGAGGTCGATGATATAGAGGATGACCCGGGTCCGCTCGATGTGTCGCAGAAAACGCAGCCCCAGCCCCACGCCCTGGTGCGCCCCCTCGATGATCCCCGGGATATCGGCCATCACGAAATCACGGTCCTTCCACCTGACCATGCCGAGGTTGGGGGTGAGCGTGGTGAACGGGTAGTCGGCTATCTTGGGACGCGCGCTGGAAACGTGCGAGATGAACGTGGACTTGCCTGCGTTTGGAAAGCCGACCAGGCCTACGTCGGCCAGGAGCTTGAGCTCGAGAATGAAATCGCATTGCTCTCCCGGCCTGCCGGGCTCGCAGAAACGGGGCGCCTGGATCGTGGGCGTTGCGAACCGGGCATTGCCCCGACCGCCGGCGCCGCCGCGTGCGATCACAACGGTTTGATCCTCTTCCACCAGATCGCTCACGATTTTGTCGGATTGAGCGTTCCTGACCACGGTCCCGACCGGGACCGTGATGACGAGGTCGCTGCCAGACCTGCCGGTGCAGTTCTTGCCCTTGCCGTGCTGACCTCTTTCTGCCTTGTAGTGGGGATGGTAGCGCTGATCAAGGAGGGTGTGGACGCGCGAAGACGCCCTGACGATCACATCACCGCCTTTTCCTCCGTCACCCCCGTCGGGACCCCCCTTGGGAACATATTTCTCTCTGCGAAACGAGCAGCATCCATTGCCGCCGTTGCCGGCCTGCACATAGATCTTGGACTCGTCGATAAAGTCCATATATTACGAAGCGTTCGCTATGATGCTCACCCGCTTTTTCCTGTTGAAAAGGGTTTCGAATTTCACGACGCCGTCGGTAAGTGCGAACAGGGTATAGTCCCTTCCGCAGCCGACATTCGGGCCAGGGTGAATCTTGGTGCCCCGCTGGCGGACCAGGATGTTCCCTGCCCTCACCGGCTGGCCGTCAAAACGTTTCACCCCGAGCCTCTTTCCTGCTGTGTCCCTTCCGTTGCGGGAGGTGCCGCCTGATTTCTTGTGGGCCATGGGTTATCAAGCCTCCTTGCCTGCGTTGATCTTTGTGATAAAGACCTCGGTAAGGTTCTGCCGGTGTCCCTGCTTCTTCCGGTAACCCTTCCTTCTCTTCATCTTGAACACGATAATCTTCTTGCCTCTGAGCTGCCGCACGACTTTTCCGTTCACGGTCACCCCGTCGAGGTTCGGCGTTCCCAGCTGATATTCTTCATCGCCGCCGATGAAGAGAACGTTGTCAAAGGTCACTGTATCGCCGCTCGCAGCGTCGAGCTTCTCGATCTGGACCCTGTCGCCCTCTTCGACTTTGTACTGTTTTCCGCCAGTCTTTATCACTGCATACATGTCTGCACTCCTGATTCTTGATTATCCGCGAAAAGTGGTAGAGCTATTAATGAAACTTGCCTTGATTGTCAAGGGGTTTTCCCCGAGCCATGATGGGGTCGCAGGATACCTGAGGACAAAAAAAAGCCAGAAGATATAAGGTGTGGGGACGGTAGCGGAGTATGGTTCATGTCCCATCTTCTGGCATCAAAAAGGAGGTTTCAGTTAGTGTTATAGAGAGCACCGAACGGCAGGAGGCCTTTCCCTGCAGGAAAGAGGGGGGTTGCTTCAGGCATGAAAGGGGATCATCTTTACCCCAGTGATACCCTGTTCTGGTGAGAATATTGTCTCCTGCCCGATTATTCAGCAGGCCCTCCGCATGCTGCCCAATGCCGTGTGTACTGTACCTCTCGTTCTCTATGAGACCTGTTTTAACCGTCTCTTTGTGAAAGAGCTTTTCTTCCTGCCCTCTATACTTAGCGAAAGGCATGCCATATTTTCTATATTTCTATCATATTGAATTTATTATAACAGTAATATTCATTTACATGGTCTATGGTATATGACTGCTCAAGTGATTGCGGTGATTATGGTGCCGGCACCATACCGTTTTCTGGTAATTCCGCCATAAGAAGAGAGAATAAAGGACCCGCGGGCCACTACATCTTGAGCTTAATCTTGAAACGCCTCGCCCTGGACTGATCTTCCTGGTTTACCATATCGGTAACATCCTCCAGGCCGAACACCTTTGTGAATGCCTTGGGAGGATTGATCCGGGGATCGTTGCCGCAGTCGGGGCAGAAGTATTTTATGGTGATCTCCCCATCGATCTTGGTGCAAATCTCCATGCTCCTGCACCTTTTGCACAGAGGGCGATCGCATCCTCCGCACCTGGTCATCCCTTGTGTCCCGCCGCAGATGATGCATATATCGTCAGTCGATCCCTTTCGGCTCATTTCGTGGCGTTCTCCAGTTCACGTCCAGATTGCATGTCGATGATGCGAATGCCGTGCCATGCAGGGATATTGACTCATACCATTGATTTTACAAATGTATGTCCATTTCACCGATGCGGGGGACCTGGAGCGGCCCTCCCAAACATGAGGGGCTCTGGTACCATAATATGGCGATCAGACCATAGGACAACATCATGCGGGAGTGTAGCAGACGAAGCCTCCCCAAAGAAATGCGAACCAGCCTTTTAAGGAGTGTAGTGGCGCGGCATGGCCGGGTATGATCGTGTGGAGCCGGTATGGTCCCTCAGGAAGTGGCACCCGATGGAAGTCCGATTTCTGAATGCGGCGTCCGCCACCAGGATCGCGGACTGGGTTCCATGGAAAAGGCTGATGATATCCTTTGACACGGGCGTCTCCCGGTAGAAGTCCTCGATCCTAAGCAGCATGTGCCTCAAGTCTTCGATGGCGATCTTCAGCCGCTGCCTGGTCCGCACGATCCCCACATAGTTCCACATGGTGCTCTTGATGGAGGTCCAGTCCTGGGCGATGAGCGCTGGGTCTTCGTTCTCCATGTTCCCGGTGGATATCCAGTCGCGCACCGAGTAGAGCATCTTGGGCCGGATGGTTTCGCCCGAGTGCATCCTTGAGGCGATGTCTTTTGCCGCGGTATATCCCCAGACGAGCCCTTCGAGCAGCGAGGTGGAGGCGAGCCGGTTGGCGCCGTGCAGCCCGGTGCACGACACCTCGCCCGCTGCATAGAGGCCGTTGAGAGTGGTCCGTCCCAGATTGTTCACGTGCACCCCGCCGCAGAAGTAGTGCGCGGACGGCACTACGGGCACAGGCTCGCGGGTGATGTCGATGCCTGCCTGCATGCAGGTGGAATAGATCTTCGGGAAACGCTCGGGTATGTCTTCGTGCACAAAGTTTGCAATGTCCAGCAGGACGTGATCTTCCTTGTTTTCGATCATCTCATCCCAGAGAGCGATGGCCACCTCGTCGCGCGGGGCCAGGTCCTTGAGCTCCGGGTTGTACCGGTCCATGAAGTGCTCGCCGCGCAGGTTCATCAGCCTCGCGCCCTCCCCTCTCAAGGCCTCCGAGAGCAGGAACCTCCTCGCGCCCGGGAGGTACAGAGTGGTGGGGTGAAACTGCATGAACTCCATGTTGATCACGTTGGCGCCGGCCCGCTTGGCCATGACAATGCCGTCTCCCACAGTGCCCTTCTCGTTGGTGGAGTGCAGGAAGATGTCTCCGAGACCGCCGGTTGCGAGCACCGTGTACTGCGCCAGCACGGCGACCACCTCCTTGGTGCTCTCCTTGAAGACATAGGCGCCGGCGCAGCGGTCTTCCAGCATATATCTCGACTGGATGTCCGTCGAATGGTGGTGCAAAGTGATGAGATCGATGGCCGTGGCATTGGTAATGAGCTCGACATTTTTCTCTCTACGCAACGCGTCAATGAGGGCCTTTTCGATCTCCTGGCCCGTGTGGTCGGCCGAATACAGAATGCGGTTGATGGAGTGCGCACCCTCGCGGGTGAGGTCATAGCTCTCGTCTTCCGGGCCTTTGAGGTGGGTGAAGTCGACGTTGAGATCGTTGATGAGCACTTCCTTGACAATAGCCGGTCCCTGCCGTGACAGAAAGTCGACCGCATCGAGTGAGTTGAGAAATCTCCCTGCCTTGAGGATGTCCTGTTTCAACAGCTCGGGACTGTCCCCGTTGCCCGAGTAGACAATGCCTCCCTGGGCGAGGTTGGTATTGGCGAAGACAGGGTCCGACCTTTTGGTGAGAAGACACACCTTCACTCCGGCCTTTGCCGCCATGTAAGCGCAGGCGGCCCCGGCAATGCCGGTCCCGATGACGAGACATTCGGTTTCCTTAAAGGTGTCGGGCATGGCTATACCCTCAGCATTCTTTCCAGGGCGGACAGGGCATGGCGTGCGACATCCTGCTCCACCGTCACCCGGAAGGTGTCGTCGTTCAGGTGGAGCAGCACCTGAGCGAGCTTTTCGACCGTGATCTTGGCCATTTCGTCGCAATATACCTCGCGCAGCGGCACGATCGTAAGCCAAGGATTCTCGCGGGCCGCCCGCTTCACCATATTGGCCTCGGTGCCGATGGCCAGCCTGCCTCCGGGAGGCGTTGCCCTCACCGCCTCGAGGATACGTGCAGTGGAGCCGCTTTGATCGGAAGCCTCAACGGTCTGCGGGTCGGACTCGGGGTGCACGATGACCTCGAGGCCGGGATGCTTCTCCTTGAGCACACGGACATCCTTGGGGGTGAACTTCGGCCAGTGCACCGGGCACCAGCCCTTCCAGAGCACCACCCGTGCGCGGACCAG
>JALNWY010000012.1 GCA_023230665.1 Deltaproteobacteria bacterium | reverse complement strand
TCTTCCCCGGTCCACCCGATTCAGCCTTGCGGATCGGCCAGATGGCACGCGACGAAATGGCCCTTTCCCTTTTCCTGAAGCAAGGGCGGCTCTTGTGCGCATATCCCTCCGGCCCGGGGGCACCAGGCGCGGTAGGCGCACCCCGAGGAAAGGCCCGAGGAGTCCTGGTCGCCGCCTCGCCTCTGTGGCCTGAAAGCCGGGCTCTTCCTGGGCCGGGCCTCGGGGACCGCGTCCATGAGGCAGCCGGTGTAGGGATGGAGCGGATTTTCAAAGAGCGCCGGGGCGTCGGCGAGCTCCACGATCCTGCCCTTGTACATGACCGCAACCCGGTGGGAGATATAACCCACCACCGAGAGATTGTGCGAGATGAAGAGATACGAGAGCTTCAGCTCCTTCTGGAGCTCAACCAGGAGATTGATCACCTGGGCCTGAATGGAGACGTCGAGCGCCGAGACGGGCTCGTCACAGATGAGGAGTCGAGGATTGACGGCCAGGGCCCTGGCGATGCATATCCGCTGCCTCTGCCCTCCGGAGAACTCGTGCGGGTATCGCGGGAGGATATCCTCGTGGAGGCCCACCATCTCCAGGAGCTCGCGCACGCGCTTCGCCCTCTGGGTCCTCGCCCCTTCACGGTGTATGATCATGGGCTCCTCGATGATGGACCCGATCTTTCTCCGGGGATTGAGCGATCCGAAGGGATCCTGAAAGACCACCTGGATGCCCCTTCTGACCTGAGACAGCGAGCTCCCCCGGGCGCGCACCACGTCGACGCCCTCGAAGCGGATGCTGCCGGAATCAGGTTCTTCCAGGGCCAGGATCATCTTTGACAAGGTCGTTTTTCCGCACCCGGATTCCCCCACCAGTCCGAGCGTCTCGTTGGGGAGGATGGCCAGATCGACGCCGTCGACCGCCTTTAGCACCCCGGCCGATTTCCTGAACATGCCTGAGGTTATGGGAAAGGTTTTTTTCAATTCGCATACTTCAAGGATCGGCCTCATCCGTTCGCATACCTCCAGCAGCGCACGCAGTGATCCGGATGAGGCCGGAACATCGGCGGCCGCTCACGCCTGCAGACATCCATCACCTCGTCGCACCGGTTGTGGAAGGTGCATCCTTTGGGCATGTTGCGCAACGTGGGCACATTGCCCGGTATCGCATGGAGCTGCTCGCCCCTTTTGCGGGCCTCCAGCGTGGGGATGGATCTCATCAGGCCCCGGGTGTAGGGGTGCAGGGGCCGGGAAAAGATGTCTTCCACGCCTGCGTGCTCGACCACGTTTCCGGTGTACATCACGGCCACGTCCTCGCACGACTGGGCCACCACCCCGAGATCGTGGGTCACCAGCAGGATGGAGGTGTTCGTTTCCTCCTTGAGCTCACCCATGAGCGCGAGTATCTGGGCCTGGGTGGTGACGTCGAGCGCGGTGGTGGGCTCGTCTGCGATCATGAGAGACGGCCTGCAGGCAAGGGCCATGGCGATCATGACCCGCTGGCACATGCCGCCGCTGAGCTGGTGGGGATAATCGTTGATGCGTCTGCGGGGATACGGGATGCCCACCATGTCCAGCAGCTCTACGGCCAGATCGCGGGCCTGCTTTCTGGCGGGGGCGCGGTGGGACTGGTGGAGCATGAGAACCTCTTCGATCTGGAACCCGATGGTGAACACGGGGTTCAGCGAGGTCATGGGCTCCTGGAAGATCATGGAGATCTTGTTCCCCCGGATCTTTCGAATCCCTGCCTGGTCAAGGCCCAGGAGGTCGGTGCCTTCGAACAGGACCTTTCCCCTCACGATCTTTCCCGGCGGTTCGGGGATGAGCCGGAGAATAGTCAGCGCGAGCACGGTCTTCCCGCACCCGGACTCCCCGACGAGGCCGAGGGTCCGTCCTCTCCCGATCTGGAGGTCCACACCGCCCAGGGCATGGACCACACCCTCCGGAGTATAGAAATACGTGCACAGATCCTGGATGTCCACCAGAACATCCCGATCTTCCGGCTCGCGGGTATTCCAAAGATCATCCGCGGTCTGCCCGTTTGCCTTTCCGTCAGTCAGATCCGTATCCGCCACTGATGATCGTTCCTTCTTCCTTCCCTCAGAGGGGCCGCGTGCGGCTTTTCCACACCGCCATGGGGCGCTTGTGCATCTTCAATACACCACCCGCTTCCCGCCGGACGCGAGCACGAAATGCACCTGGGAGACCCCGTACCTTTCCCTGATCACCCGGGATACCTCCTGGTGGAGGGCTTCATCGACCGGGACAACCTGGGACACGGGTCTGCCATCCGGTGTCCTTGACGAACAGAGGCCTGCGACGTGACCGGCCACAACGGCATATCCGCATCCTTTGAGTCCGCAGCATGAGGTGTCCATATGGGCATATCCGACAAAGTAGAGGATCCCCCCCTTTTCATGGGGCAGGATCTCTTGACTGATAAGGGTATAGTGGCCTGCGATCGCGGTTATCTCTTCGTTCAGGACCGGATGAACATACTCCATCAGTTATCCTCTTTCGGTGATCTGCTCACGCTCTTACATGATCAAGTCTCACCGGCATTGTCAAGGCATGAAATATGCACACCCTGTTTCGCCCGATACTTCCATGCGGTTTACCGTTAAAGTTTGGAAATCAGTGCACCGATGATCCTTATATCGATCGTATCGAGCGAGTGATCGGGAGCAGAAAGGGGAAGAATCCTACAATGAAAGGTATCGTTTCATGAGCCTGTTCGACAACCTCTTTGGCAAGAAGAAGGAGTCGAAGGACATCCGGACTTGCGAGTCTGCCCTGGAAAAGCGCCCCGACGACCCGGTGCTGCTCAAGAAACTGGGGGACCTCTACCTCAAGACAGGCAGGCACGAGGACGCATCCGACATCTATGTTCGTCTGGGGGACACCTACAGCAGCAGAGGCTTTTATCCCAAGGCCATCGCCCTGTACAAGCAGGCCATCAAGATCAACCCGGGCTGGGAAAAACCTCACGAGAAGCTCGCGGAGCTCTACAAGGTCCAGGGATTTTCCCGGGAAGCCGCAACCCAGTACGTGAAACTCTCCGAGATCTTGGAGCGCCACGGGGAGAATGATACGGCGATTCTGTACATGCAGAAGGCCGCTGAGCTCGATCCCGCCCACACAACTATCAACAAGAGGGCGAAATCCTTCGATGTCCGGGAAAAGGGCATGATGGACCCGCTGCCCAAGCTCTCTGCGCAGCCGGATATCCAGGCAACGAACTTCTATGATCTCAACGACGAGCTGGACAAGGAGATCGAGGACCTCAACATCGATGCATCGTCGGAGAATCTCGTGGACGAGACCGGCGTGGACAGCGTATTCAAGGCTATCCAGGAGAATGCGGCCACCGAGGGCAAGGACGATCCCCTGTTCCTCTACAACATGGGGCTCGCCTACCGGGAAACCGGGCTTCTGGACGACGCCATAGAATCGTTCAACAAGGTGATCTCTACAGGAGAAAAGCTCTTTGACGCCTATATCATGCTGGGGATCACCTACCGGGAACGGGGCATGTTTAAGGAATCCCTGACCTCACTGAAACAGGGGGCTGAACTGGAAGAGGCCTCCAACGACATGAAGGTGGGAGTCCTCTACGAGATCGCCCAGACCTACAAGGCCATGGGGGACAACGCCAGTGCTTTGAGCATATTCAGGGACATTCAGAAAGAGCATAAGGATTTCAAAGACGTGGAAGTTGAGATCGTACGGCTGGCGGGCGGAGGATAGCATGGCGGTCATAAATTATTCGAAAAAAGAAATATCAGCGAAAATCGTATACTACGGCCCTTCTCTCTGCGGGAAGACCACGAATATCCAATCGATATATGCCAGTATTAAACCGGACCAGAAAGGCAAGCTGGTGTCCCTGGCAACCGAGGCTGACCGCACCCTGTTTTTCGACTTCCTGCCCATCGAGATCGCCAATATCCGTGGGTTCAAGACCCGGCTTCACTTCTATACCGTGCCGGGCCAGGTGTACTACAACTCGACCCGCCGGGCGGTGCTCACCGGGGTCGACGGTCTGGTGTTCGTGGCCGACTCTCAGCGCGACAAGATGGAGGAGAACATTGAGAGTCTGGCGAACCTGGAGGAGAACCTCAACTACTACGGCAAGAGCGTAAAGACCCTGCCGCTGGTGATCCAGTACAACAAGCGTGACCTTCCTGACGTAGCGCCTGTGACCGAGATGGAACAGATCCTCAACCAGGACGGATACCCGTGTTTCGAGGCGGTCGCCACCACCGGCGAAGGCGTGCTCCAGACGCTCACAAAGATCACCAAGATGGTGCTCAGGCACATCGAGATGGGCACGAGCGGAAAACCGCAGCCAAAGCCACAGGCCCGCGCCGAGAGGTTCTCCGTAGAACAGAACGCGCATACAGGCGGCCGGCCGGCGACCCCGAGCGTCCCCTTGAGCGATCCACCGAAAAAGCCGGATTTTTCCCCATCTCCGGATATCCCCATGCCGAAAGATACGGCAGTGCCCCTTTCCGGCGGCGCTGAATTCTCCGGCGGCAGGATCCAAATCGTGGGCACGGAAAATGCAAAAATCATATCCGCTAACGCGATCAGCATTCCGTTGCGCCTGAAGGTAGAAGGAGATTCAAGGACGTATACGATGGAAATGGCCATCAAGATAGACAGCTTGATCCCAGAGGAATAAGGGTGTGCCGACGGCAGCGATTCTCACCGATATTCAGTCCTTTTCCTCTCTTAAGGAGCTCTTCGGCTACTGGCCCTTCGTAGCCGCGCTCCTGGGCAACGGTTACTTTTTCGTGATCATTACCACGGTTCTGACATTCGTGCTCATCGGGGCGTGCCTGCTGGCGAAGTATATTCCTCATATACTCAACGATCTGAGCATCGGAACGAACAACGAGCTGCCCCCCTTCGGGCTCAAACTCTGGGTGGCCCTGATCGTCCTGGTGCCGGTTTTCTTCGATGCCGGGATCCTGTGGTTCGTTCTCTGGTGGTTCATCGTGCTCTGGGGCTATCTGAACGTGATAGAGCGCCGGATCGCCTTTGTTTTCATCTCAATGATATTCATGTCGAGCTGGATCTCCCATGTGGGGGCCGGATTCATGACCTATTCCCAGACCGGCGTGAACCGGGAGATGTTCTCCCTGGGTCATGCGGTAGGCACGCCTGGCGACAGTATTGCACTGGTGTCCTGGATCAAGGGCGATACGGCCGATGCCGAACCCATGAACATCCAGGCCCTGGCCGAGATCAAAAAAGGCAACCGCCAGGAAGCGGTGAGCCTGTTGAGCCGGGCACTGGACCTTGAGCCGAACAACAACCGGTACTATAACCACCTCGGAATCACGCTTGCCGGGATGGGTCGGAACAACGAGGCAATCAAGGCGTTCCAGAACGCCATCACCCTGGAACCGGGCAACGCGGTTTACCACTACAACCTCAGCAGGCTCCATCAGGCCGCGTACAACCTGTACGAGGCCGAGCAGTCCATCCAGAAGGCAAGCAAGATCGATCCCGCACGGGTGAGAGTCTTCCTCAACCAGGAGGAGCAGGCCCATGACTACAGCTACATCAGCGAGCATATTCCCGTCATGCGGCAGGTGGCGCGGCAGATGAGACCCTCAGGCGAGCTAACGCTGGCGGCCGACGCGATGTGGAACAGCGTGCTCGGACTGTTTCAGAGAAATAAGGCCATGTACATAAGCCTGGTTGCCTTCCTTGTCCTCTTTCTTCTTGGGCACATCCCGGAAGAGAAGTTCACCAAGCGCTGCAGCCGGTGCGGAAATCTCTATTATGTCGGGAAGACGTCCGGGTCCGGCTACCCCATGTGTCTCCAGTGCCACTGGCTGGAAACCAAGGCAAAGAAACAGATGAACTCGGTCCAGACGGGCAAGGCCGAGGAGATCAAGCAGTACCGGGTGCGCAACGCCGCCCGGACCCAGAAGCTGGAGCTCATCCTTCCGGGGCTGGGGTCGATCGTCGCAAACAAGGCTCCCAAGGGGATCTTCAGACTTACCATGTTCTCGGCAGGCCTGGTTCTGGTCGTCACCGGAGGCAGGGTCCTCTCCAGCTTCATTCCCACCGGATTCGACATCACCGGTCTTTTGAGGATCACAGGCATCATCGTGCTGGGTCTGATATACTTCAGGTCCTACAAATCGCCTCCCGTAAAGTACGGAGCATAGCCATGTCGCTGCTCGGGACCCTCAAAGGCTTCGGCGTGACCGAGATTTTCCAGCTCATCTCGCAGCAGATGAAGACCGGGACCCTGGTCCTGACCTCTCCCGAGTCCACAATCTCACTTGCCTTCGACAACGGCGTCATCCAGGGCATCAAGTCGGACCAGTGGGAAATAGATCCCCGCGCCGACATCCTCATCAAGGGGGGGTTCCTCTCGGAAAAGGATTACCGGACAGCCCTGGAGAACGAGAAGAAAAACTCCCATAGATGGCACGATATCCTCATCAACCAGGGAAAGATCAAGCAGACCTTCCTGGACCGGGCATCCAACGTGGTCATCAAGACCGCCCTCTTGCAGGTGTTTCAGTGGAAGGAAGGAAACTACCGGTTCGAGGACTGGGAGGTCGATATGGAAAACGCCCTCTCCTGTCATATCCCCAGCGAGGGGGTTATCCTGGATACGTTGAGGATCATCGACGAGTGGCCCATGATCAAGCAGAAGATCCCGCCCGTCGACTACTGCCCGGTCACCATCATGCCCCTCACCGAGGAAATCGTGAAGGAATACCGTCTGGATGCAGTCGACATGCACATGTTCGACCTCATCGACGAGAAGCGGTCTGTGGAAAGCATTGTCCGGCAGTCCCTGGAACCGCCCTTCGAGGCCCTGGGCTCCCTTGTCAGGCTCATCGACACCGGGCTCGTCGAGGTCTTTCCCCAGGGCACCAAGGAGATCAGAGACTCTTCCATTGCGCGCAGGGTTCTCCTGACAAAGATCAAGAAGGTCTCGTCATACGTCCTGCTGATCCTGACCGCGGGAATCCTTTTTCTCCTGGGAGAGCCGAGGATCTTCACCGGCATCGGCATTCCTCAGGAGATCAGGGAGTGTATCAGAACCCAGCAGGAGCTGGCGCAGGACTATGCCCGGCGGGGGATATCGCTTTCAGGGCTAGATACAGGTACTGATACCCGTTTGTCCTCATCTTCACGGGAGTGAAGGCCACGTCGACAAACCGCGACAGCTTCTGCCCGCCGTTATCCAGGGTGCACCTCAAGGTATGGAACACCCGGTCTGAATGCCTCAGAACGAGCTTGCACTGTCCCCGGGCAAAATTTTTGGCGCTCACCACCTCCATGGACGGTATCATGAACACCGGCTCGGGGTTTCCCTCCCCGAAGGGGGCGAGCATCTCCAGCTCGTCCAGAAAGACCGGGGTGATGTCGAGCGGGGAGATCTTCAGGTCCACCTCAAAGCTCCTGGGGCGCTCGTCCCGGGAAACCAAGACCCTGTCGAGGGCATTGGCGAAAGAGAGGACCCTGCTGTCGTCGATACTGAGGCCTATGGCCATCTTGTGCCCGCCGAAATCGTTCAGGTGTTCCGAGACCCTGGATACAGCCGCGTGGAGATCCACCCCGGGAACCGACCGACCCGACCCGATGCCTGTACCGTCGAGCAGCGAGATCACGATGGCGGGCCGGGAGAACAGGGAGGAGATCCGGGATGCAACGATCCCGATCACGCCCGCATGCCAGTCGGCGCCTGCCACCACGATGACATTGCCCAGGGAAGATCCGCCCTTCTCAAGCAGGCAGAGCGCCTCTTCGAGCACCTGCTGCTCCTCCTTCTGCCGGCGCCGGTTGAGCTCGTTGAGCTCGAAGGCAAGGCTCTGGGCGGTCTTTTGATCCTCTGTGATGAGCAGATCAAAGGCCTTCCTGGCGTCGGAGAGCCTCCCCGCGGCGTTTATCCTGGGGCCGAGGATGTACCCGATGTCCCGGGACATGAGCTCCCTCCTGATCCCGGAGACCCTCGCCAGGGCCGCGAGCCCGATCCTGCCCGAGGCGTTCAGGATATTCAGGCCCTCTTTTACCAGGATCCGGTTGACTCCGGAGAGGGAGACCGCATCGGCTATGGTGGCCATGGCCACCAGATCGAGCTCGTCCTTGAGGTTGGGCAGGTCTTGCACGCCCTGCTTCCTGAGCAGTGTGCGCAGGGCCACGATCAGGTGGAAAACCACGCCTGCGCCGCAGAGGTCCTCGCCGAAAAAGGGGCAGTCGGACTGTTTCGGGTTGAGAATGCAGTATGCATCGGGCAATGTGTCTCCCATCACGTGGTGATCAGTGATGATGACCTCCATGTCCAAAGACCGGGCGTACTCCACCTCACGGATGGCCGTGATGCCGCAGTCCGCCGTTATCAGCAGGTTCACGCCCTTTCTTTTCAGCTCATCGATCCCCCGGATGTTCAGGCCGTATCCGTCGTTGACGCGGTCGGGAATGAATATCTCCGGGGCCCTTGATCCGATATTGAGGAGAAACCGCTGGATCAGCACCGCGCTGCACACGCCGTCAACATCGTAGTCGGTGAAGATGCCGATCTTCTCACCGGCATCGATGGCGCGCAGGATCCGCTCGCAGGCGCGCCGCATGTTCTTCATGTTCCAGGGGTCCTTGAGCTGCCCGAGGTTCGGACTCAAAAAGCTCATCACATCGCCGGACGTCGTAAGCCCCCTGACCTGCATGAGTGACTTAAAGACCGGGCTGAACTTCAGGTCCGGCAAGATCTGGGGGTCGACGCGTCCTTTGATTACCCACTCCTGAGACATGCACACCATAAGCGGCAGCTTAGCCCCGGGATTTCAAATAGTCAAGGAACACTAAGAAAAGGGCGTCAGGATGACGGGAGGTATCTAGTTATAATATCGAAGGTTTTCTTCATATCAGCAGGCATGACCTCCATGGTGATCGTGGAGTGGTAGCCTTTCTCCCGCAGCCTGCTCAAGATATCCGGATAGTCGATGACACCCTCGCCCACGGCGAGATGGAGATCATCCTTGACACTCGTCCCTCCGTGATTGTCGTGCACATGAATGTGGGCGATCCTCTGAAACGCGTCCTGGATGAAGGCTAAGGAGGTGTTCTCCCTTGCAAGGAGCTGGGCATGGCCGATATCCAGGGTCATGCGCAGATCCGGGATCGCATCAAAGGCCTTCCGGAAGCTCTCCACGCGCTCGCTCAGGTTTTCTATACACACGGTAATGCCCTTTTCCCGCGCACGAGCGACGATTTCTCTCAGGAGCTCGATCTTGCCTGCAACGAGATGGGAAGGCGCCCACCTCGCATCCATCCAGAAGTGGATGGTGCCCTTGGAGACGCCCAGTTCGGCCGAGAGGTCGAAGAGCTCTGCCAGGCGGGGGAAGAAGCGTTGTCGGAGCACTCCGACATCGAAGGGATCGTCCTCGTTGGGGTAATGGGCAAGATAGGATATCCCTGTACGCTCTTTGATGCGTACGAGCTCCGGGAGCATTTCTTCCACCTCCCGGGGGTCCAGAAGGGATACCTCGGCAAAAGGGTAGCCCAGGGCGCAGACTTCCCTCACCTGCTCCAGATTATGGGCGCGTCCTCCGATCACTGGCTTTTGTCCTGTCATATTCACCTCTTTTCCACAAGCCTCTCGAAAAAACGCTGTTACCGGCAACAGACAAAACGCCGGTGCCGGTATCCGGGCTCATGCCCGGAGGCAGGCCCCGATCCGCCGCTTTTTCCGTCTTTTGCTGCGGGATCAGGCAGCGCTCCGGCGCTTGTTCCGGTCCGACTTCGCCGCATCACCTGCGGTGATGGATCGGTCGATGATGGCCTTGTTGTATGCGGTAAAGATGTCCCTCCGGGACAGGATCCCCACGATCTTTCGGGGGTTCAGCTCATCGACCACCGGGATCTGCTCGATGTTCTTCACCCCGATCTTTCTCAGGGCGCTGTCGAGATTCTCGTTTCCGGTGATGGTAATCACCTCCTGCGGCGAGAGCTCCTTTGCCACCACCAGGTCTCCCAGCCCCTCCTCGAACACCACGTCCTTGAAGTCCTGGAAGGTGACGATGCCTTCCAACAGACCGTCCTTATCCACGAGCGGAAAGCTGGAATGCTTGCTGGACAGGGTGAACCTCACCAGCTTTTTCAAAGGCATGTCTGCAGGGACAGTCACCACGTCACGGGTCATGGCGTCCCTGACCAGGAGCGCTTTCATGACATTCACATCTTTGCCTGCCCGGATATCCACGCCTCTCCGGGCGAGCTTCAGGGTGTAGATGGAATCGCGTTTCAGCTGGCTGGCCACCACGGTGGAGATGATGCACGAGAGCATCAGGGGCAGGATCATCTTGTAACCCCCCGTCATCTCGAAAAGCATGAGGATCGCCGTGATGGGCCCGTGGGTCGTGGCGCTCACCATGGCTCCCATACCTACCAGGCTGTATGCCCCCTGGGCGGCCGTCACTTGCGGAAAGAGCGTCTGCATCACAAACCCAAATGCGCCTCCTGTCATGGCTCCGATGAACAGCGACGGGGCAAACACCCCCCCCGATCCGCCTGAGCCGATGGTGACGGAGGTGGCCAGGATCTTGATGACTACCAGGCTCAAGAGTAGAAGCCAGGGGATCTGTCCCAGAAGCGCAAGGGAGATGGCATCGTACCCCACCCCGAAGATGTGAGGGAGAAAGATTCCGGTGCAGCCGACTATGGCCCCTCCGATGGCGGCCTTCGTGTAGGGGGGTATCCTGATGGCGTCGAACAGGTCCTCGAATTTATAGAGGGTCACGGTAAACATCACCCCCACGATGCCCATGACGATCCCGAAGGAAGAATAGGTGAGTATCTCCCAAACGCTCACCATGGAATACTGCGGCACGAGAAAAGCGGGGAAGGCCCCGAGGTGAACCCGGGATATCACGGTGGCCAGCACGGACGACACCACGATCGGGGTGAAGGCCGCGATCCCGAAATCGCCCAGGATGATCTCCAGGGCGAACATGGCGCCTGCAATGGGGGCGTTGAAGGTGGCTGCTATCCCGGCTGCGGCGCCGCAGGCGACCAGGGTCCTCATCCTGTCGGCAGACACCCCGGCCATGCGCCCGAGGGCCGAACCGATGCCGGAGCCGATCTGGACGATGGGACCTTCCTGGCCCGCCGAACCGCCCGAGCCGATGGTGATGGAAGAGGCCAGGGTCTTGATCGCAACCACCCGCTTGCGGATCATGCCCCCTTTCAGGGCCACTGCCTCCATGACCTCGGGCACGCCGTGGCCCCTTGCCTCACGGGCAAAGAAATACACCATGGGTCCGACAACGGCGCCGCCGATAATAGGGGGGATCAGCCTGGCATACCAGGGGAGAGAGAGAACCGCCTCCAGAACGTTGTTTGAGCCCTGTTGCGAGAAAAACAGGCCCTGAAAAAACCCGATGAGCCACCGGAACCCCACGGCGCCGTACCCGCCGAGAACCCCTATCACGGCGGCCATGCACACCATCAGGACATACTCGTTACCGGCGAACCTTCTGATGATGTCCTTCATCAAAGAGACCTTTTTGCGAAATATAAGATCCAGATGATTGATTTATCGATGTTTTTTATAATCATTCTCATCAACCCTCTTTATCAGAAAAAACCGCAAGAAAACATGCGAATCTGATTTCCTGAAAGGAAACCGGGAAGGACGAGCAGCGCCGGTACACTGCCTGCCCGGACGCATGGCATTCGCACCCGGGACAGGCGTGCAGTCCCTATCTTCGTCCCGTCCTCTTCAGATGAGCACCTTTGCGGTAGAGAAAAACCGGATCGTTGAACACCGGATGATCACTGTGAATGATTCCCTCGGGCGTCCACCCCGGCAGGGGGAAGTTGGCGCTGATGACCAGGGCCCCATCATCCAGCTCATGTGCGAGCTTCTCGCCCAGGCGGGGCATAATATCCGGGAAAAGGTAGCAGAACACGGCCTGGGCCCCCCCAAGGTCCGCCTCCCAGAAGCTTTCGTACTCCACCCGGGAGCTCAGGCCGGAGACGCCCAGCCGCAGACGGCAGAGAAGATAGGCCAGGGGATTGACCTCGTACCCGATGACAGGCAGCCCGTGAGTCTTCTCCACCGCGGCCATGAATCTTCCATCCCCGGCCCCCAGTTCGCGGATGTCGCGGTACTGCGAGAAATCGACATGCTCCATGATGGTGTCGAGGACTACCTGCGGGGTGGGTACGAACAGAGCGCCGCCGGTCTTGCGATGCACCGCGATCAGGATGATCGAGAAGAGGAACAGCCCCAGGAACACGATCAGAAAGATGATGAGCACTGCCTTGAGAAAGAGCTCCATGATCGGTCAATCCTTGCCGAGATCGCCGCCTTCGCGGCTTTCTTCCCTCATCTTTTCCCCAGTGGTGATTGACCAGATGTCAACGAGCCTGTTGTCCGTGAGAACACCCTCCACGATCACGATATCGTCACCGGCCGTATAGGTGGAGATGGATATGCCCCGGTTAGGGACTGTCTGCAGATCTCCCTGAGACATCTGTTTCATTTCTTCACCTCACCTCGCATGTTCCGAAATCGCGATGACTTCATAAGAACCCTTTCCCCGTATCGTGCCATCACTCACAGCCGGGTCATCCCGCCGTAACCGGGACATCCTTAAGCGGCGAGCCTATGATGCCCGCGCAGAGGATATCGTCCTTCCGGTCGTACGCAACAGCGAGCTGGCCGGGTGAAAACAGCCCCTCGTACCGGACCGCGGTGCGCCCTCCCGTCAGGGGGATGAGGAGCGCATCCTGCGCATCCTGCCGGTAGCGCACCTTCATGCGCGCTGCAAGCGGCTCGTTCAACGCCGGTATCTTCATGAGGTTGACCTGTTCCATGGTGAAGCCGCGGTACGGCCACTGCTCCCTGCCGCCCACCGTGACCGTGTTCTTCTCCATGTCCCTGCCCAGGACATAGACCTTTTTTCCGAAACCCATGCCAAGGCCTTTTCTCTGACCGATGGTATAGGAGAGGGCGCCTTTGTGCCTGCCGATCACGACCCCCCTCCTGTTCAGAATATCGCCCGGCTGCAGCTCAAAGCCGGTGTATGAGGTAATGAAGGGAATGTAGCCTTCGGCACCGATAAAACAGACGTCCTGCGACGTTTCCCGCTTAAGGATATGAAGACCGGCTCGGGCCGCCAGTTCCCATGCCTGATCTCTGGTGATGTCATGGAGGGGGAACAGGCTCTTCCGGATGGCGTCCTGGGAGAGTAGTCCGAGAAAATACTCTTGGGAATTTCTTTCCTTGGCCCTGCCCAGCCATACCCTGCCGCCTTGGCCCGCCTTGCGGACATAGTGCCCGGTGGCGATGCGATCTGCCCCGAGTTCGTCCGCTTGTTTCTGCAAGAGGCCGAACTTGATGTCGCGGTTGCAGACCACGCACGGGTTCGGGGTAGTGCCTGCCAGATACTCCCTGCAGAAGTAGTTCTTAACGGTCGTGAATTGAGAGGTCGCGTCCATGACCACGTGCCTGATCTTCAGGTGCGCACACAGGAGGCCCGCCCTTTCGATACTTATAGCGGGCGGGTTCTCTTCATCGAATACGAGGGTGATACCCACCAGCTCTTCGCGTCCCTCGTGCAACCGGATGGCGGCCGCCGCCGAGTCCGTGCCTCCTGAAAGGGCGACTGCGATCATCCGTGCGGGCCGCGCGAACTGTCCGCTCCGGTGACGGGCCGCACGGTGAGGATCAGGCCCTCGATTCCCTCCACCTCCACCTCGTCGCCTGGCTGAAGACTTAAGGGGCCGCGGGCGTTCCAGTACTCGCCGTGGCAGAACACCTTGCCGGTCGCGCCGTCCGGGCTCCAGGAATAGACCCTTGCCCGCTCCCCGATCATCCCCTGTGAGCCGCTGACCGACCGCGTTCGGTGGGTCCTGACCACCAGGTACAGGGTCGTCACGAAGAACGCGGTGAACAGGATGGTGACCGGCACGATGATGCCCAGGGACACCTGGGCGTAGATCTCGGGTGTCCTGAACAAAAGGACCGAGCCCAGCACCATGGACACCACCCCGCCAATGGTGAGCATGCCGAAGCTCGGGACCATAATCTCGGCGATGAACAGGATCACGGCCAGAATCATGAGGGCCACGCCGGCATAATTGACCGGCAGGGTCTGAAATGCGAAAAAGGCGAGGATGAGCGATATCCCGCCGATGACTCCCGGCAGGATCAGACCCGGGTTCGAGAGCTCAAAAAATATTCCGGCCATGCCGATGAGCATCAGGATGTATGCGATATTGGGGTTGGAGATGGCGGAGAGCAGCCGGTATCTCAGACCCATGGGCTCGCTGATCGTGTTCGCATCGCGGGTGTCGAGGGTGAAGGTGCTGTTGTCCTTCTTGATGACCCTGCCGTGGAGCTGGTCCAGAAGGTCTCCCATATCCCGGGCCACGATCTCGATGACCTTGAGGTCCCTCGCCTCTTCGGCCGGGGTGGAGATGCTCTTCCTCACGGCATCTTCGGCCCACTGCCCGTTCCTTCCCTTTGCCCGGGCAATGCTCTTTGCATAGGCCACCGCATCGTTGGTAATCTTCTCGGCCATGGTCTCGTTCTGGCCTTCGGCCCCCTCGCCCGTACCGATGCTCACCGGGTGCGCGGCCCCGATGTTCGTGCCCGGGGCCATGGCGGCCACATCCGCGGCCAGGGTGATGAGGGCCCCGGCCGAGGCGGCCCGCGCCCCCTTGGGCGCCACGTAGACAATGACCGGGATGTCCGCGTTCAATTCTTTCTGGATGATGTCCCGCATGGCGGTATCCAGGCCGCCGGGTGTGTCCAGGCGAATGATCACCGCCTCCCTGCCTGCGATCACGGCCTTGTCGATATTCTCGATGAGATATGAGGCCACGGGAGGGGTGATGGCGTCGCTGACGTCCAGCACCACCACATCGGCGGCCCAAAGCGCGAGCGGAAAGAGCAGGACGGCCAGCCAGATGAAGGCGAGAGGCCACGCTACCCGGGCAGCGGCATGCCGAGATTCTTCATCACGTGTTTTATGTCTTCCCATACCTCCCTCTTCTTTGCCGGATTATGGATCAGATAGCTGGGATGAAAGGTGGGCATCACCTTGATCCCGCGGTACTCGTAAAACTTCCCCCTGAGCGAGCTGATCGGGGCGCCGGTGTCCAGGAGCGTCTGCGCGGCGATCTTGCCCAGGGCGATGATGACCCTTGGCCTGATGATGTCGATCTGTTCCTGAAGAAAACCAATGCACTGCGCTATCTCTTCGGGAAGCGGGTCGCGGTTTTCGGGCGGTCTGCACTTGGCGATATTGGCGATGTACACATCACTGCGCTTGAGCCCCATTCCCTTTTCGATGATATCGGTGAGCAGCCTCCCGGCAGGGCCTACGAACGGCCTGCCGGTCTTGTCTTCCATGGCGCCCGGCGCCTCTCCGATAAACATGACGTCCGCATCCGGATCACCCTCGCCGAACACAATGTTCCGGGCGGTCTCGCACAGCGGGCAGCACCTGCACTGCTCCAGCCGCTCGCGGATTTCTTCCAGGACCTCTTTCTTCGACACCTCTTTCGGCATACTCACCGCCTCACGGGGGAGGACTATGAACCTTCCCGACCACCGCGCTTCCTCACGGAGCAGTTGAACAATCCTCCCGCTCACACCCGCTCCCTGATAAGGTCGAGTATCCTGTGCGCAAGCACCTCTTTTTCGACCTGTTCGAAGTGATCAAGCACCCCGGCTTCAGAGAGGATCAACCCGCTGTTGGTATCGGAGCCGAACCCGGTTCCCGACTCTCCCACCCGGTTGGCCACGATCATGTCCAGACCCTTGCTCACGAGCTTTCTCCGGGCCGAGTCAGAGAGGTTGTCTGTCTCGGCTGCGAATCCCACGAAGAATTTGTCATCCTTCATGGGCCTGACGGTCGAGAGGATATCCGGGCTGGATTTGAGCGCAAGCGAGGTGAGCTTGTCGCCCTTCTTGATCTTGGACCCGCGGCAGGTTTCGGGCACGTAGTCCGCGACCGCGGCCGCCATGACGAGCACGTCCGCGCCGCTCAAGTTGTCCCTGACCGCATCGAGCATCTGTCCGGCGGAGCGTACCATGATCACGTCCGCCCACGGGGCGTACTTCCTGTTTACGGGACCGCTGACCACCTTCACCCGAGCTCCCCTTAAACCGGCGGCCTCCACCAGCGCCGCCCCCATCTTTCCGGTGGAGCGGTTGGTGATGAACCTGACCGGGTCGATATCCTCGCAGGTAGGACCGCAGGTCACGAGCAGCGAAATGCCGGCAAGATCCTTCTGATAGAGGATTTTCTTGGACTCCGCCACGATCCGCTCCGGTTCGGGCAGGCGTCCCGCTCCCTCCCAGCCGCATGCGAGTTCGCCGCTGGCGGGTTCGAGGACGGATACGCCCCTTCTTTGTAGGATATCGAGGTTCTCCCTGGTGGCGGGATGCAGATACATGTTCACGTTCATCGACGGGCAGACCAGGACGGGGGCCTTGGTAGCCAAGGCAATGCATGAAAGCAGGTCATCTGCGATTCCGTGCGCCATCTTGGCGATAAAGTCCGCAGTGGCGGGCGCAATGAGCACAAGGTCTGCCCGGTCTGCGAGCCCAATGTGCTCCACCTCGAAGGCGCTGGGCGACATATCGGGGAAGAGCTCTCTATAGACGGGCCGGCCGGCGAGGGTCTGAAGGGTGGTCGGGGTCACGAAATATTGGGCCGCATCGGTCATGGCAACCTGCACGTCGATCCCCAGAGACTTGAGTCCCCTGACGATCAGGGGGGCCTTATAGGCCGCGATGCCTCCGGTGATGCCGTATACGACCTGCTTCCCGGCTAAATCTTCCCCAGGGGTACCGCCCATATCTCCACCCGTGTCCCGAGAGGATTTTCGGTTATGAGTATGGATGCGATCCTCTCGCTTTTCTTGAAGAAGAGCTTGATCGCTCCCTTATACTTGTACTGGTTGAGTGTGGTCCACCCGTCGGAATACATGGAGGTCACGAAGTACTGGGCGAGCGATTCGCCCTGAAGCCTGCCGGAGAGAACGAGGCGGCCGTGCCCGTTGGTGATGTAGCTCTCCTGGGAGATCTTGTTCAGCTCTCCCGGAAGGAGGACATCGCTGAAATCGAGGTACCTGGGTACCGGCCGGGCCTCCTGAGAGGCGGGGGAACCGGAAAACGCCTCCTGTAACCTCGCACAGCCCGGCAGCACAAGAAATCCGAGTGCGATGACCACCATGCCCATGTATAGCTTCTTCATTGCTCCTCCCTTACAGGAATGGGTTGTGTCTGCGCTCGACTCCCATGGTGGTGGCAGGTCCGTGCCCCGTGAGGACCTTCACGTCATCACCCAGGGGAATGAGCTTGGTCTTGATGGATGTGATGAGGGTATGATAATCGCCTCCCGGCAGATCCGTCCTCCCGATGGAGCCGGCAAAGAGGGCGTCGCCCACGAAGCAGGTCTTTCCGTCCGAGGTGAGCAGCGATATCCCGCCCGGAGAGTGGCCCGGGGTTTCGATCACCTTCAGGGCCATGTTCCCGCAGGCGATTTCGTCTCCTTCCGCCAGAAAGCGGTCCGGCTCGGGCGGCTCGTCGATGCTGATGCCGAAAAGCCTTGCCATGCGCGAGGCGGTCTTGAGGACCGGCAGCTCTGCCTGATGGAGCATGATCTCAGCCCCCAGGGCATCCTTGATATCCTTCAGCGCCCCGATATGGTCCACATGGGCATGGGTGTTCGCCACCGCCTTCACGTTCACACCCATATTCTCGATTTCCTGCAAAATCTTCCGGCTGTCTCCCCCGGGATCGATGACCACGGCCTCTTTCGTGCTCTCATCGGCCACGATGTAACAATTGGTCATGAACTCCGTCACCACCACGGTATGCACTATCATATCCCCTCCGGAATGAGGCGCTTTAAAAAACACCCCGCTCTCTGCTTGTTCAAGGCCGATTCGTTGATACAACGATAGTATACCCGGCGGAAATGGTCAACAGCCATCCCTTTTTAAGGGAAGATGCATGGTCCTTCTTTTTTAAAAAGCCTCTGATTACAGCGGCGATGAAATCAATGAATATGGGCCCGGAGCCAAACCAGCACAGGATTGGGATAAACAATCGCCGCTGTAATAATAAACCGCCAGGATAAAGTTTTGTATTCAATTTTCCGATGGAAAGACTTGATATGGCACACATACTCATAGTCGAAGACGACATCAACCTCGGCCAGATCCTCTTTCAGGAACTGAAAAAACACAACCATGTCTCAGAACTCGTGGAAAACGCCGAGGCTGCGATGGCACGCATCAACAAGTACATCTACGACCTCATCATCACCGATCTCAAGCTGCCGGGAATGGACGGTCTGGAACTGCTCAAGAAGATCAAGGGGTCCAACCAGTCCACCATTGTCATCGTCATGACCGGGTATGCATCGGTTGACACTGCAGTGGTGGCCATGAAGAACGGCGCCCAGGATTTCATCCAGAAGCCCTTCGGCCTGAATGAGATCGTTCAGAAGGTAGACGATGCCCTGACGCTCAAGCGGATGAAGAACGAGATCGACTACCTCAGGCATACCCAGGAGAACATCATCTACCGCACATCCGACATCATCGGGGTCAGTCCCTCGCTGAAAAAAGTCCTGAATATGGCGGAAAAGGTGGCAAAGGCCGACTCGACCCTCCTGCTCACCGGCGAGACCGGGGTGGGCAAGGGACTCATTGCAGGGGCCATCCACCACAACTCCAATCGCTCGGACAACAATTTTGTCCAGGTCAACTGTGCCGCGCTTCCCCAGAACATCCTGGAAAGCGAGCTCTTCGGCCATGAAAGAGGCGCTTTTACCGGGGCGGTGAAGCTTAGGACAGGCAGGTTCGAGCAGGCCAATATGGGAACCATCTTCCTCGACGAGATCGGGGACATGGACATGTCACTGCAGTCGAAGATCCTGCGGGTTCTTGAGGAAAGGGAATTCGAGCGCCTCGGCGGGGAACGCACCATCAAGGTGGACGTGCGGGTCATCGCAGCGACGAACCAGGACCTCTATCAGATGGTCCAGGAAGGAAAGTTCCGGGAAGATCTTTACTACCGGATCAACGTGGTCAACATCCCCATCCCTCCCATCCGGGAACGCAGGGAAGACATCGAGCCCCTGGCCCGCTATTTTCTCAAGAAATACTCACTCGAATTCAGCAAGCCGGAGATGGAGATCGACCGGGCTGCGCTGGATCTGCTCAGATCCTACGACTGGCCGGGAAACGTCCGGGAGATACGCAACTGCATCGAGCGGGCTGTCCTGCTCTCGGACGGCACCGTCATCCGGACCGGCGACATCTCGATTCAGGGCGGCGAGCCCCGGATGGAAAAGGAGAGCGGGGGCAATGGCGGCCTCTCGTCTCTGGCACTCAATGAGAAGGAAATCATCCTTGAGGCCCTCAAGAAAAACGACTGGATTCAGAAAGACGCGGCCGAGATGCTCGGGATCAGTAAGAGGGTGATCCACTACAAGATCCGAAAATACGGGATCACCCACCCCCGGTGGCTCAAAAACCGATAATGTCCACGAACAAAGACGTGATGTCCGGGTCCAGGGATTTCCCGGACATGCCGCACAGCTCCCGCAACGCATCCTGATGATTCAGCTGGAACCGGTAGAGCCGGGGGGTGGTTATGGCGTTGTAGGTGTCGATGACCCGCATGGCCCGCGCACCCAGCGGAATGTCATCCCCCTTGAGCCCTCTGGGATATCCGCTCCCATCCATGTTCTCGTGATGGTACATGATGAGGTCGCTGTCGCAGTTGAGCACTGACACGTCTTGCAGAATCTTTGAGCCGATAAAGGTGTGGGCGCTGATCTTCTTCCTGTCAAAGGGAGTGATCTCTCCTTTGGTGAAGATCGAGGTGGGAATGCCGAGATATCCGATATTGGCTGCCAGCGCCGAGTTGGCCCACTGTGCCGCCTGGGCCTCGCCTTTGCCCATCTCCTTTGCCAGGGTGAACATCTGGTCCGCCACCCGGATGGAGTAGCCCATGGGGTATCCCGCCCTCAGATCACTCAGGATGGAGGCAGTAGTGAGTATGCCGAGATACCAGTTGCGGATATCGGGGTCGAGTCCCAGGGCCACGGCCCAGGCGGGCGTGATGTAGGTGATGATCCACTCGTAGATATCATCCGAGAGGCCCTGGTGATCAATGTGCCCCAGGTCGTACCCCTGCCAGCTCACCGGGGAACCGGGCGCCTCGTGCCGGATGGAGATGTCGTCGGCCTGGCACTGGATCCGGAGCAGGTCCAGCAGATCGTTGAGCACCTCTACGTGGGGGCCCGAATTGAGAATTTTCTTCATCCTGAGTTCGAGCGAGATGTTGGTCTGCTTGATGGCCCCTGTCTGGGAATAACGCGCCATGTGGATGCCCTTTTTCTTTGCGTGCGACAGGGCCTGGTGGGCGATGTTGATCAGCCCCTTGGCATCCTGGGCCTCGTCCGGCAGCGTGGCGATACCCATGGTCATGTTGTTGGCGAGGTCGGCCCCAAGATTGAGCATTGCATTATGCAGCGCCGTGATGGCATCCTGTGGCGAACACCCGGGAAGGATCACGAAAAAGCTCAGCTCTTCGTACCGGATCACCTTGTCATAGCGTCTCAGCCCGTCCTGGATCATTTTCGCCAGGCTCTTGAGCATCCTCACACCCTCAGGGATGTGCTGGTAGAGCCCGAACTTGTCCCGGTCCTCTATCTCCAGGATCGCCACGCTCAACGGAAAGCTCATGCGCTTGGAGAGCTCTTCATACTGGTTGAGGATATCCAGGAGAACATGCTTCTGGGGCACGTCTGTTCGGATATCCAGGACCTCGTCGTAATCCGGCTCCGGGCTGATCACCTGCTTAAGGATATTCTCCGAACCCAGGAGCAGATGCTTGATCAGCACGAGGTCGTTCATGTCGAAACAAGGCCCGGTCTTGCGGAAGAGCTCGAGAGAGCCGATGATCTTCGTGTCCCTGTAAATGGGAAGCGCGATCATGGACTGGAACATGATCGGCAGCTCGTGTGCCCCCAGACCGGTCTCGCTCGCATCGGATATGAGAATGGGTTTTGCGGTGTCCCGAACGGCAAAAGTGAAGATATCGCCGTTTTCGATGCTCTCGGGCACCTCTCCCTGAAGTCCCCTGCAGAACCATGCATTCTGCGGCGCCCAGATATATACCAACGCCGCGTCGAAAGGGGTGACGTGCTCGACGAAATTCAGGAAAAGATCCGAGATCTTCTCCACACGGACATCCACTTCGGAGAGAAGGCACACCTGGAAGAGCAACGGAACAACCTCGGCGTTTTGCTTGATGAATTCAGGGGAGAGTTCCAAGGTCTGGTCAACAACGAACCTGGTCAGTCTTTCATTGCACATGATGCTCCGTTAGCTCCCCATCGGATAATTTCATCAACGAGAGTGATCAGTTCATACATTGCAGTGCATGTATTTCCAGTAGATCTCAAACTCCCTGCACGCCTTTTTCAAGTCAGAGAGCCCCCGAATACCGAGTCTTCCCAGTTGCTCAAGTATTTCCCGTCGTGTCAGTCTCACGGCTGTCCCACCCAATTGTTAATTCTGATCATCAAGCAAACATAATGCCACTGGCCGTCACCCTAAAATATCCCTATATAACGGTCGGTTATATGGCCGTGTCCCGTGTATGCAAAAAAATCCGATCTCCGGGAAAGAACTTTTGTTACTTTTTATAAGAAAGAAATTTCATACTGATTGGGGGGTCTCTGCGAACAGATCGGGAATCCTTTCTCCGGAGGGTTTTGCTTCCGGATCATCTGCCGAAATGCCGCACCCCCATGACCCACAGCAGGGTGAAGTAGACGGCGGCCCCCAGGCCGATGGAGGAAACCAGCAGGGAAAGGCTCATGAGGGTCAGGCCCTCGGTCCAGAACTCCATGCGCACGAACCAGAACAGGCCTGCGCCCATGGCCGCCACGGCGCCCGCCATCTTCCCCACGGTGGACCATATCTCCGCAGACAGGGTGATCCCCTGCCGGGTGAGGATCCGAGAGAGCATGACCGTCTGCATGGCCACGGAGATGCTGCTCGCCAGCGCGATGCCCGCGTGCTTCAGAAAAGGCATGAGCGCCGCGCTGAGCAGGACATTGACCGCCAGCGAGATCCAGGCCGTCCTCACCACCCGGTTTGCCTGCTGCATGGCGTACAGGGTCTGAGTGAGAACCCGCGAGACCCCCACCGCGCACAGGCCAAGGGCATACATGCGCAGGGCCTGCGCCGAGGCGGCCACGTCTTCCGGGCCGAAAGCGCCGCGCATGAAGAGCACAGCGAATATCGGCTCTGCGAGCGCGATGATCCCGATGGTCGCAGGTATGGTGAAGAGCAGAACCGCGATGAGTGACTCCCCGGTGAGCGCGCGCAGGGCCTGGTGATCGGTCCGGGCATAGGCGGCGCTCAGTGAAGGGAGCATCACGTTGCTCACCGCAAAGGCAAAAAGTCCCAGCGGGAGCTCGACAATGCGGTTCGCATAGTAGAGATACGATACGCTGCCCGTGGAGAGCAGGGATGCGAGCAGGGTCCCGATAAAGACATTGAGCTGATACACCGAGGCCCCGACCGCTGCCACCCCCATGAGCTTCAGCACCTGCCTGAGCCGGGGATGAAAGAAGTTCCTCGTGAATCCCAGGGACACCCGCATCCCTCGCAAGGGCACGGCCTGCAGCAGGATCTGGGCGATCCCTCCCAGGATCACCCCCCAGGCAAAGGCGTCCGCAGGCGAGGAGAACACGGGGTACACGACATGGAACAGTACGGGCATCCCGATCATGAACACATTCAGGAGAATGGGAGCGCCCGCAGGCGCAGAAAAATGCCCGAGAGAGTTGAGCACCCCCATGAGCAGGGCCCCGGTGCCGATCAGCAGGATGAAGGGGAACATGATCCGGGTGAGGCGGACCGTCACGTCGAAGATCTCCCGGTCGAGAAAACCCGGCGCGATGAAGGCCACGATAAAGGGCGCCACGATCTCGCCCAAAATCACCAGCCCGGCAAGGGAGAAAAACAGCAGGGTGAATACCCCGCGGGTGAGTTCTATGGCTTTCTGAAGACCGTCTTTTTCCTTGGACTCCACGAACACCGGGACAAAGGCTACGCTGACCGCGCCCTCGGCCATGAACCTGCGAAGGAGATTGGGTATCCGGAAGGCCACGATGAACGCGTCCGCCAGAAACCCGGCCCCCAGGAGCCACGCCATCACCATATCCCGGACAAAGCCCAAGGCACGGCTGATCCCGGTAAGTCCTCCGACCGTGGCGATCTTTCGCTTCGTGCTCTTCTTCATGGGGCCGCCGAATGTTGGCCTATCTCATCTGAAGGTCACTGACCGATGCCCTGCTGCTTCTTCACATCGGCCCGGACCCGGACGACCTTTTCCGGGAGGAACTCAAGGTCGGTCTTGAGCATCA
Source organism: Deltaproteobacteria bacterium (assembly GCA_023230665.1). GTDB lineage: Bacteria > Desulfobacterota > Desulfomonilia > UBA1062 > UBA1062 > Phosphitivorax. The sequence goes on along the minus strand of JALNWY010000012.1, from coordinate 10,227 downwards.
CATACCCGTGGACATATCCCTCGGACGACCCGCTGGACAGCTTCATCGCGATCTTCCTGCTCTGCCCGGGATTCAATACGAACGGCTCCTGTTCCCCGAGGGAAAGCAGGGCGGGAGGTTTTGCCTCGACCGACAAAATCCTGACCGGGTCCTTGCCCTGATTCTCGCACAGGAGCTCCCGGACAGAGGTCTGGTTCTGCAGCATCTTCCCGAAGTTCACCAGGCGGGGGGTCACCTTGAGTATCTCCACGATCTGCGCCTTCAGGGTGAGGGTGACGAGACCTGCCTCGGGATCATTGGTCTCCACCCTGATGTGCTTGAGAACCTGGCTCGTGTAGGACCGGGTGGATATTTTCACCTCAATCTTCCCTTCCTTGCCCGATTCTATGGTCTGCCCGCCCGGAGCAGAAATATCGACCCCTCAGCACGGCCTCGCCTTGAAGACCAGGGGTTCGTCCCCGGCATTCTTCAGGAGAAACTCGTGGACGAGATCCTGACCCTGGGGAATCTCTCCTGCATCGAATACCGGGTTTTGCAGCTCGGCCCTGGCTGCGCACAGAGCGGTTAGCGGAAAAAGAACAAGAACAGAAAAGGCCAAGATCCCTCCGGAAACGAGAAATCTCTTCATCTTCAACCTCCGTGAGAGTGAGCTATCATAAATCCCCTCCTGTATCTACCGGTAATTGGCGGGCGCTTTGCTTTCCGCCTGTTGACATTTTGGCGCCCTCAGCATAGATTTTCCTCATGCGTGGAAAACTGGAACAGCCCAAAGGCCTTATCGAAATCATCTCCGTTGAGGTGGAACGGATCGACAGCGAATACGGCGAGCTCTGGCTCAGTTATGAATACAGCTGCCCCGCAGGACAGTACAAGTCTGCAATGGGGCTTCCCATCTTCAATTCAAAGGAAATGACGAACCTCTTCTTCAAGGAGCTCATGACCGAGGCCCGCCACCTTTCCGAGATGGACAGCAACGACGTGTGCGCCGTGGGTTTCAACGTGGCGAACAAGATCAACAGCATGCTCCCTATCAAGAACCTCTGCCAGCGGGTGATCGACGTGCTCCAGTCCGGCGATCCCTTCGAAGAAAACCGCGAATACATCGACTTGTGCACCGCCGGGTTCCATTTCAAGAACGGGGACTTGAGCCTTTCGTCCATGGGGTTCGACGATCGTTTCAAGACCTTTATGTCGCGGGCGCGCAGCAAGATGGAGCAGGGATACTACACCATCGCTGCAGACGATCTGGAAAAGGCGAACACCCTGTGTTCGACCTCGCCGCTGATCCACAAGCTCATCGGCATCTGCCACCGGGAGCTGGGTCACCTGGACCTCGCCCTGGAGATGTTCACCAAGGCCATGGACCTGGGCGACAAGGAAAAAGACACCTACCTCTACCTCTCCGAGATCCACTTCTTTCTCAACAACATGCAAGAGGCTTCGCGCATCCTGAGCGCCATGCTCGAAGAGTACCCCGACGACGTCAGGGCCCTGGTGGAGCTGGCGAATATCCGCTATCAGATGGATGAAGGCTATGTCGACATCCTTGACAGGGCCTTTTCCTGCGACCGGGAAGCCACCCGGAAAAACATCCTCCAGACCTTTGTCTTCAAAAAGGTCGGACACGCAAAGCCCAGAAAGACGTCGCTGGAGAGGGCGTCCATGCTGCTGAAGATCCCGGAGCCCACTATCCGCCTGCTCGCCTCGAGCAACCGGATCCCTGCCAGGACCTTCCCAGACAGCGACGAAATGGTTCTCGACGAACAGGAGCTGCAGTCGTGGGCCTTTGTATACAGGAGATACAATCTGCTTGAAGATGAAATCCAGAGAGTTAGCGCTAACCCTGCAGGACATAAGAATCAGAGCATGGCTGTACTGCCCTGATGATTCCTTCCGGGGGCTGCGTCCTGTCGTCGTTTTCTGCCATGGGATTCCGGGGGGGAGCCCTGATCCGGCAGACCGGGGATACCTGGCCCTGGTAAAGGAGCTCGGGCGTGAGGGATACTGCAGCGTTCTCTTCAACTTCCGGGGGTGCGGCCTCTCGGATGGCAGCATCGATATGCATGGGTGGTACGACGACCTCTGCGCTGTGGTATGCCGGGTATACAACACCCCGGGCATCGATCCCTCGGCCATCCACTGCATCGCCTTCTCCGCTGGAGGCGCAGTCGCGGCGCGGTACGCCGCCATGGAGAAACACCTGCAGAGCCTCCTGCTCATGGCGACCCCCGAGAACTTCCGCGATATCCTGCCCGAAGACCCCCTGGCGCTCAAAGAGCACTTTCTTCAGATCGGCGTGATCAGAGATGAGCAGTTCCCTCCGGACCTTACCCGGTGGTACGATGATTTTCTCGACCTGAGACCGGGCGCGCATCTGCCCTTTGTCTCGCCGCGGCCGGTAGGCATCGTGCACGGAGAGAACGACGAAACCGTGCCCCCCGGGCACGCGGCCAGGCTCTTTGACGCCGCCTGCCACCCCAAGAAGCTCATCATGCTCCCGCAGGCGGCGCACCAGCTCAGGAAGGACCCCCGGGTCCTGCCCATCATCAAGGACTGGCTGAAGCAGGTGCGCTGAAAAAACGGACAAAAACAATGGATGACCTTCGGATCATGGACAACCGCTATTACCCGCTCTTCATCGACCTCACGGGCAAGCCCGTGGTAGTGGTGGGCGGCGGAATGGTGGCCTGGCGGAAGATCGAGGCGCTCTGCAGGGCAGGCGCCCGCGTGAGAGTCATCGCGCCCGACGTGGTCGAAAAGATCGCACAGGATGCAGGGATTGAAGTCGTGCGCAGGGACTACGAACCCGGGGATCTGGACGGAGCCTGGCTGGTCATCGCGGCCACGGACGATGAAGAGACGAACATCGCGGTGAGCCGGGACGCCGGTTCACGCCGCATCTTCTGCAATGCCGTGGACCAGCCCGGGCTGTGCAGCTTCATCGTCCCCTCGGTCGTGGAAAAGGGCCCCATCAAGATCGCCATCTCTACCGGCGGGGTCTCTCCGGCCCTCTCGAAAAAGATGCGCATCCGGATCGGCAAGCTCCTGGGAGACGAGTATTCCATCCTCGCGCTCATCATGGGCAGGATCAGGCCCATCGTGCTCTCAGGCGAAGGCGGGCACGAAGACCGCAAACGGATATTCGAGGTGCTGATCGACTCCGAGCTCCTGGACGCCATCCGGGGGCACGACCGGGAGCTTGCGGAACAGATCCTCTTCGAGGCCCTCGGACAGCGCATTGACCTCACGGAGGTGCTGCCGTGATCCTGTGGGCCGTGATCCTCTTCTATGCCCTCACCGGCCTCTTTTTCATCACCTACCTCTTCTGGAGAAAGCGCCCGGTTGTGCTGTTCGCCCGCGGGCTGTTCCTGGCGAGCATCGCGGTCCACATCCTGCTGACCCTCTCCCTGGCCGGGCCGGCTCATCGCATCCCCCTTGCGTCTCCCGTCCAGGCCGTCAACATGATGGTTCTGCTGGCCTCCCTGGTCTTCATCTTCTTCGCCTTCCGGAGGCAGACCGCGGTGCTCGGCGCCTTTTTCCTGCCCGTGGCGGGCGTGGCACTCGGGATGATTGCGCCGAGGCTCCAGGCAAACGGCACAACCCTTCCTGTGATGTTCCAGACATGGTACCCCCTGCACACCGTGAGCGTGGTCGCGGGAGAGGCGCTCTTTGCCGTGGCGTTCGTGGTGTCGGTCGTGTATCTGATCCACGAGGGCATCATCCGGAAAGGACGCCTTCACTGGACCGCAGCGAGTCTCCCCCCTTTGAGACTCCTTGACAGGATCCTGTCTGCCTGCCTCGGGACCGGGTTCGTGGCCATCACCGCGGGCATGCTGTTCGGGGCGCTGTGGGCATCGAGCCTGGGAGTGGACCTTTCCCAGATCCTCATGAAGATCTGGGCCGGGGCCGCCATGTGGCTGGTCTTTGCATTCAGCCTTCACCAGCGGTTCGCAATCCGGTGGTCGGGCAGGCGGACCGCCCTCATCACCATTGCCGGGTTCCTTATCATGATCATCTTGTTCGTGGGGGTGAACATGGCATACCCGGGCGCCCACGGCGCGGGGCTCACTCGATGAACCGGCTCGGCTGCCTCAGCATCAACCACCGGAGCGCGCCCGTGGAGATCAGGGAAAAGGTCGTCCTGTCGCCGCAGGACTTCCGGAGCCTGTGCTCGCGCGGCGAAGAGGTGTATGCACTCACTACCTGCAACCGCACCGAGGTGTACTGGATCGGAATCGATGAGCACGCCCTGCTTAAACACATGGCATGGCTCTCGGGGGTATCGGGTGAAAGCCTCAGGGGCTATTGCGAAATCTACCAGGGCCAAGAGGCGATCCGGCACCTGTTCATGGTGGCCTCGGGTCTCGACTCTCTTATTATCGGAGAGAACCAGATCCTGGGCCAGGTCAAGGATGCCTACCGGCAGGCCCTGGCTGCCGGCACCACATCAACCTTTTTGAACAAGGCACTGCACCGGACCTTCCGGACGGCCAAACGGGTGCGCACCGAGACCTCCATCGGCAGATACCCGGTATCCGTAGCATCCCAGGCGGTCGAGCTGGCCTGTCACATCTTTGGTGACATCAGCGCCGGTCCGGTCCTCATCATCGGGGCAGGCGACATGGCGGGCATCGCTGCCCGCCGACTCAAGGACCGGGGCGCAGGCGACCTGTGCATCATCAACCGGACCTTTTCCGCCGCGTGCGACCTGGCCGCGGAGTTGGGCGGAAAGCCCCGCTCTTTCAGCGCCCTTAAGCAAGAGCTCCTCCGATGCGCCATCGTCATCACCTCCACCGGATCCCCGACACCCATCATCACCCGGGCCATGATGGACGACGTGATGAAGCAACGCAGGAACGAGCCCATGATCATCATCGACATCGCGGTCCCTCGCGACGTTGAACCCGAGGCCGGAAAATGCTACAATTGTTACCTCTACGATATCGACGCCTTGAAAACCATCGTGGACAAGCATATCTCCTTCCGGCAGGAGGAGACGGACAAGGCCCTGGCCATCGTTTCGGCCGAGGTGGAGCGTTTTGCCAGATGGGCCGGCTCCCTGGACGCCCAGGCCACCATCCGGGACCTGTTCTTCCTCATGGACGAATACATCGCCTCGGAGATGGGAGCGAACTCTCTTGAGCCCGGGCATGCGGCCATTGTGGAGCAGAAGCTCCGCTCCTCGCTCAAGCGGTATCTCCACCGGGTGGCGAGCTATCTGAAGGAGCATCCCACGCTCACCAATATCGAACAGACACGGAGGATCTTCCAGCTCGATGAGGATTATCAAGATCGGCACAAGGGGTAGCAGCCTGGCGCTGCTGCAGACGAACATGGTGCGCAGTGCCCTTGCCCGGCTGGAACCGGGCGTCACTACCGAGGTGCGCACGGTGAAGACTATGGGCGACATCCTCTCGGGCGCGCCCCTGGATACCATCGGCGGCAAGGGCGTGTTCGTCAAGGAGATCGAGCGCAGGCTTCTTCTCGGCGAGATCGACCTGGCGGTCCACAGCCTCAAGGACATGCAGGCCGTGCTGCCTCAGGGGCTTGTTATCGGTGCATACCTCGAGCGGGAAGACTCCCGGGACATGCTCTTTTCCGCAGGCGGCCACACCCTGGAAGATCTCCCGGCAGGGGCACGCGTCGGCACATCGAGCATGCGCAGGCGGTGCCAGGTGCACAAGCTCCGCCCCGACCTGCATGTGGTGGACATCCGGGGGAACGTGCCCTCCCGGCTCGACAAGGTGGGGAAAACCGTGGACGCGGTGGTCCTGGCTGCGGCAGGCGTCAGGAGGCTCGGCCTTGAAGAAGGGGTGGCGCTCGATGTCCGGAGTATGGTGCCCTCGCCCGGGCAGGGCATCATTGCGGTCGAGGCGAGAAGCTCCGACCGGGAGCTTCATGCCCTGCTCGAAAGGATCGACCACGGTCCCACCCGGATCTGTGCGGAAGCGGAACGGGAGTTTCTTGCGGCCCTGGGCTCTGACTGCAACCTCCCCGCAGGGGCATACGCAGTCCTGGAGAGCGGCGAGGCTGTCTCGATCCTGGGCATGCTCGGGAGTCCTGACGAGACGCGCGTGGAGCAGATGCGCATGCAGGGTACGGATCCTTCGGTGGGGCGGCGTCTGGCCCTTGCCCTGAAGGAGAGGCTCAACCCGGAGGTTCTCTCATGAAGGTCTTTCTCATCGGCGCAGGACCGGGCGACCCCGGTCTTGTCACCCTCAAGGCGTGCCGCATCATTCCCCGGTGCGACGTGATCGTCTACGACGATCTCATTCCCCTGGAAATTCTTTCCCTGGCAAAGCCGGGAGCGGAAAAGAGATATGTGGGGAAGCGCGGCGGAAAGGCACACTTGAAGCAATCCCTGATCAACGAGCTGCTGGTGGAGCTTGCACTCCAGGGCAAGACCGTTGCACGCCTCAAGGGCGGGGATCCCTGCATCTTCGGCCGAGGGGGCGAAGAGGCGCTCTACCTGAAAGAGCACGGCATCCCGTTCGAGATTGTCCCGGGGATCACCTCGGCCATTGCCGGGCCGGTCAGTGCCGGCATCCCGCCCACCCACCGGGGTTATGCCTCATCGGTCAAGTTCGTGACAGCCCACGAAGACCTTTCCAAGGAGTCCGGCTTTCTCGACTGGAAGCATCTGGCCGCGGAGAAGGGAACCCTCGTGCTCCTCATGGGCGCATCGCGGATCAAGGAGATCGCGGATAAGCTCGTGCAGGAGGGGATGAGCCCGGAAACGCCCTGCGCCCTTGTGCAGGGGGCCACCACCCCCCTGCAGCGCCGGGTGGTCTCAACCCTTGCCAGGGTGGGGTTGGACGCCCGGGAGCACGGCATCGGCTCTCCGTGCATCATCGTGGTCGGTGCGGTTGTATCGCTGAGCGAAGAGCTCTTCAACGACATTCCCAAGCCCCTTGCCGGCAGGACCGTGCTCATCACCCGGCCGTCGCACCTCGCCCTTCAGACTGCCTCGCTCTTTGTGGACAACGGGGCGAAAGCGGTGCTCTATCCGCTCCTGGACATCTCTGCCCTGCCCTTTGACCTGCCGGATATGAACGCCTTGGACCTCTTCATCTTCACCTCGCAGAACGCGGTGCCGCTCTTTATGCACAAGATGCTTGCAGCGAATCTGGACGCACGCAGCTTCGGCAAGAGCGAAATCTACTGCATCGGGCCCAAAACCAGGGACGCGCTTCTCGCCTACGGTATCCGCGCGGATGGTATGGCCGATGAATATCGTGCCGAGGGTATCGTGGAGATGCTCAAGGAGACGGACCTCTCCGGGAAAAGGGTGTGCCTGCCCCGCGCGCGGGGAGCGAGAGGCTATCTGGTCGACGCCCTCAGAGAGCGAGGGGCGGAGGTATTGGAGATCCCGGTGTATGAGACCGTGCTCCCGAAGGATGCCTCGAAGGAGGGATTCCTCTCCGCACTTGCGGGGGCGGACACCGTGGTGTTCACCAGCCCTTCGGGAATCCGGCACGCCGTGGAACTCCTGGGAGATGATCGGGACCTGCTCAGGCCAAAGCGGCTCGCCGCCATCGGCCCGGTGACTGCAGGCGCCATGCAGAGACTCGGCCTGCCTGCGCAGGTGACGGCCCACGAATACACCGACGAGGGCATTATCGGTGCACTGAAAGGAGAATCGCTGTGATCGGAATTTCCAAACTCTACTGCGGGACCGTGGAGGCTTCCGACCCCTTGAGGTACGGCAGGGTCTCCAAAGATCTCCCCTCCCACCTGCTCCAGTTCTCGGCCGACAAGAAGCCTGTGGTGGTATGGAACGTCACGCCCGCCTGCAACTTAAGGTGCGTGCACTGCTATGCCGCGACCGGCGCGCCGCACGACGAGCTCTCCACCAGTGAGGGAATGGAGCTCATCGCTCAGCTGCACGACTACGGATGTCCAGTGATTCTCTTCTCGGGCGGGGAGCCGCTCATCCGCAAAGACCTGCCCGGCCTGGTCAGACGGGCGGTCAAATCGGATATGCGCTCCGTGATCTCCACAAACGGGACCCTGATCACCCGGGACCTGGCCATGGAGCTCGCGGACTGCGGCCTTTCCTACATCGGGGTGAGCCTTGACGGCCTCCAGGAGATCAACGACGCCTTCCGCGGAGTTCCCGGGGCCTTCCGCGACGCGCTCAAAGGCATCGAGCATGCCATGTCCCGGGACATCAAGGTGGGCCTGCGCTTCACCATGAACCGGAGAAACATCTCCGAGATACCCGGGATCTTCGATCTCATGAGGGCCGAGGGCATACCCCGCATCTGCTTCTATCACCTCGTGTACACCGGCAGGGCCAGAGAGCTCATGGAGGAGGATCTCTCCCCGGAGCAGACGCGGGAGACCCTGGATCTCATCATGGACCGCACAAAAGAGATGATCGAGGCCGGGCGGCAGGTGGAGGTGCTCACCGTGGACAACCACGCCGACGGCCCGTACGTGTACCTGCGCATGAAAAGCCGGAACGACCCCCGGGCCGATGGGGTGCTCGAGCTGCTGCGCATGAACGGGGGCAACTCTTCGGGGTTGGGCATCGGCTGCATCAACTGGAACGGCGAGGTCTACCCCGACCAGTTCTGGCGTACCCGGGTGCTGGGCAATGTCCGGGAAAGGCCCTTCTCTGCCGTATGGGACGACCGTTCCAACGAATTTCTCATGAAGCTCAAAACCAAGAAGGAGCACGTGCAGGGCAGGTGCCGGAAATGCCGGTGGCTCGACGTGTGCGCGGGCAACTTCCGCGCCCGTGCCGAGGCGGCCACGGGTGACCCCTGGGGAGAAGACCCCGCCTGCTACCTGAGGGACGACGAGATCTCCTGAAGCGCCGGGAAAACGGCCCTTGCCCTTTTTCCGGTGAACAACCTTTTCATCTGATTTACCAGCGATACCTGGTATAAGAAAGACCATGAATCTTTCCTATGCCAGCAGGGAGACCGCGCGGGAACGTTTCAGCCGGACGGGCACGTGGGGAACCAGAATAGGCTGGAACTTGTCCGGCCTTCTCGTTGCCCTTGTCCTGTGCCTGCTCGCCGGCGCGTCTCAAGCCCAGGAGTATCGTGTCATGGATGGCCCGGATATACAGGTGCTGTATGCCGACCCATCCCTGGAGCCATCGGCCCGGGAGGTGATCGGCCGCTATCCCTCCCTGAAGAAGGGGCTTGAATCTGTTTTCCTGTGGGAGATGGACTTCCATCCAAGGGTGCTGCTCGTGTCCGACCGGCGCTCCTTCCTCATGATGGCCGGGCACGAGGCGTTCGTCGCGTACGCGGTGCCGGAGAAGCAGCTCGTGGTCATCGACGCCACCCGTATGGGCGTGCGGCCCTTCACCCTGGAGACAACCCTGAAACACGAGTTGTGCCATCTGCTGCTCCATCATCACATCACCCGTGTTCATCTGCCCAAATGGCTGGATGAAGGCGTGTGTCAGTGGATCAGCGAGGGGATCCCGGAGATCGTGTTCAGCCGGGGCTCATCCCCGCTGCCCGCGGCGGTGCTCACGGGCGCGCTCATCCCTCTGGAATCGTTGAGCCACCACTTCCCGCGGGACCGGCGCGGGCTCTTGCTATCCTATGAGCAGAGCAGGTCGGTGGTGGAGTACATTGTCAATGCCTATGGCAGAAAAGGCATCCTCAACATCCTGCAATCCATGAAAAGCGGAGTGTCTGCTCAGGATGCCGTTCAAATGGCACTGATGATCCCCCTGCGCGACCTGGAGATGCAGTGGCGCGATGACTTGAGAAGCTGGCCGGTTCTCCTGGCGTTCTTTGCCGGCAACCTCTACACCATCATCTTTCTCCTGGCGGCCGTGCTTACCTTTCTGGCCTATGTCCGCTTCCTGCTCAGGAAGAGGCGCTATCTCCGGGAGATGGACGATCCGGACCAGGAAACCCCGGAACACGGCGAAGACAGGGGCGATTGGCAGGGGTAACGTACCTCGGGGGAATGCGGACAGTGCTCCCTGAAAAAAGGCCCGGGGAACGCTCGCCGGCAGATGCAGCTTCGACCCGGAGCAGATCCGCACAGGCGGCAACGAGCTGAAGGTAATGGTCACCGGAGCATCCGGGAGCGTGGTCATGGATAGAGACGATCACGCTACTCATTCCCGAGTGCTGGGCCGCCTTTGAAAGCGACGGCGTCAGCCTCCCTCCGCGTCTGCCGGGATGTCTCTCCTGCGCCGGGGAAGATCAATGCGGTCGCCGTCCGCGGCCGCCCTGACAAGGGGGTGAAAGC
>JALNWY010000011.1 GCA_023230665.1 Deltaproteobacteria bacterium | reverse complement strand
GAGGAAGGTCCATGAGAGGAGAACGGGCATACGAGCAGAAAAGGCGAAAGCGGATAATTTTTAAGAATCCGCCTCGAGCAGGCTCTGCACCTTGAAGAGGATGATGTGCGCCGGCGAGGGCTTCACCAGATAGAGATTGGCCCCGGCGTCAAAGGCGAGCCTGCGGTTGTCCTGGGACCCTTCCGTGGTGAGCATGATGATGGGCAGGTCCCGGTACTGCGGGTTCTGCCGGATGTTGCCGATGAGCTCAATGCCGTCCATGTTCGGCATGTTCAGGTCCGAGATGATGAGCTTGATGTCGGGGTTGAGGGCAAGCTTTTCCAGGGCGTCGAAACCGTCGCAGGCCTCGATGCACACATAGTGCTTGGGCTTGAGCGTGTGTATCAGAAGTTTCCTGACAGTCGTTGAGTCATCCACAATGAGTATCTTCGTCATACACGCCTCCACCTACTCCTTTTTATAGCCCAGGGCACCGGGAAAATGAACCAGCTTGAAGGCCCGCGAGATATTGTGCAGCGATTCCGAATGGCCGATGAAGAGATAACCTCCCGGATTGAGATTGTCGTACAGCTGGGATACGAATCTCTTTTTTGCAGCGTCGTCGAAATAGATGAGGACGTTCCTGCAGAATATGATGTCGAAGCCCCTCATCAGCTTCACCCTTCTTTCGTCATTGAAGTTCAGGTACTGCAGCTCCACGAGCATTCGAATATCGTCGCAGACCCTGAACTGGGGACCTTCCTGAAGAAAGTATTTCTTCTTGATATCAGGCGGCACGGATCGGAGGGTGTAATCGTTATACACAGCCGCCCGTGCAGACTTGAGCGCCTTTTCGCTGATGTCGCTGGCAAAGATCTTCACGTCCCACTCAGACATCTTCTCCCCGAGCACCTCCCTGATCACCATGCCCAGGGTATAGGGCTCGTCGCCGGTGGAGCATCCCGCGGACCAGAGCCGTAACATCTTTTCGCCCTGGGCGGTCCTCTTCTCCAGGATCTCGGGCAGGGCCTTCTCCTCGAAGGCCTGGATCTGAGGCGGACTCCTGAAGAAGCTCGTCTCGTTGGTGGTCACCGAATCGAACAGTGCCCTCAGCTCCCGGGAGGCCTGCTGGTCGTACTTGAGCAGGTAGTAATACTTGTCGAAATCCGGAAGGTTGTTCACCTTCAGCCGCAGAGCGAGCCTGTTTTCGAGCTGGGCCTTCTTGTTGTCGGAAAAGAAGATGCCGGAGTGCTCATAGATGAAATCCCGCAGCAGGCGGAAGATCTCGTCAGGCATTCCGGGCTGGGAGGCGCTGAGGTGCTCAGACATGGGCATGTTCCTGGGCCTCCTGATCCGATATCGCGGAAATGAATTCCTTTACCTCTTCGCCGATATCTTCGATCTCGAAGGTGATCCGTTCGAGATCGATCGAGTCCATGGGATGTCCCATCTTCTTGAGAATGTGCCACCCCTGCTGATCCTTCAAGATAAAAGACATGGTGTCCCCCCCGCAGGAGAGCTCCTTGGCCTTTGCCAGCAGGTCGGCTATGGATACCACCGAGGTGATGTCCTTGAACCGGGCGTCCTGAGGGTGGTGATGGTGCAGGCAGATGTCGGCGATATAGGGGGGCAGTCCCCATTTCTGGGCGAGGAAATGTCCGATTTCCATATGAGTCGCGCCAAGAATTTCTTGCTCAGCCTCGAACATGGGGCATTGCCGTTCAAGGGACAGGGCATGCGCCTGCATGAACTGGTCGTGGAAATACTCGTCGAGGATGATCTTGCCGATGTCATGGAGCAGACCGCCCACGAACTCTCTCCCCTGCAGGCTCATATGCAGCCTCGTATCGATGCGCCGCGCGATGAGGCCTGTGGCGATGCAGTGGCGCCAGAACTTTTTCCTTAACCCCTGCTCCTGCGATTTTCGGGGGCCCAGGGACGACAGGACCGACACCGATGTGGTGATGTTCACGACCTCGTTGAGCCCCATCATGAGGATGGCGCGGTGAAGCGTTTCGATCTCATGGGCGCCCCTGCGGTAAAAGGCCGAGTTCGCCAGCTTGAGCACCTTTGCCGCAAGCGGGGGGTCTTTATGGATACACGCCGATATGGCCTTGATGGATACGTCGGGCGACCGGGAGAGGCCCATGACCTCCACCGCGACCGAGGGCAGGGTGGGCAGGTCTTCCAGGTGCTTGACAGTCTGCAGGATCAGCCGGTCCATCAGAAGGCCACCCCCTGAATCTTGTCCACGGCCTCAGCAGCAGCACGGGCCACGTCCAGGTTCTCATCGTCCAGATAGATCTCCAGCTCGCTGATGAGATCCTCGTCCTTCCATTCACCCAGGGCCTTCACCGCGGATATGCGCAGAAAATCCCGCCCGCTTTTCAGGATGGACAGGAGACTCGATTTCGCGTTTTCGTCGCCGAACTTGCCCAGGGCCTCGATGGCATGGTAGGAGGTCCACATGTCGTCGCTGCCGATGGCGTCCTCCAGGAAGGGCCTCAAGCCCGCTACCTTTCTCATCCCCACAATGTCGATGGCAGGGTGGCGTATCCCGTCGTGCTCGTCATTGAGCAGGGTCACCAGGAGGTCCTCCTCGATGGGCAGTCCTGCGTCCCTGGTTGCCTTCACCGCAGCCATGCGGACTTCCCAGCCCGGATCGTTGAGCATGGAGGTGCAGACCTGTCCCAGGTTCGTGCATCCGAGTCTCTGCAGGCCGTCGAGCGCCACGATGCGGATTTTCGGATCATTGTCTGACGCAAGGGCCGTGAAACATTTCTCCGCCTTGGCCGTGCCGATCCGGACGATCGCCTCTAAGGCCGTGCCCTTCACGTCGGGGTATGGATGCCGCAGGAACCGCTCGATCTTCTCGATATCCTCGGGCTTGCCCATATCGCCCAGAGACTTCAGTGCAGTCCCGACCACATGGCCGTCCCGGTCGTCCAGGAGCGCGAGCATGGTGCTGTGCGAACCCTCCCCGCCGATGCGGGCAAGCGTCTCGGTCATGGCCCGCTTTACGTATCCCTGTTGGGAGAGGATCCGTCCGGATATCTCCCGGACCTCTTCTTCTCCCCCCATGCTTCCCAGCATCTGGACCCCGAGAATCACGCTCTTCTCGTCCTGATCCAGGAGGTCGACCATCATATCCACACTGCCCACCGACTCGAGCGCGGATTTGATCGCATCCCACTTCTCTGCCTCGCTGTCCGGCTCCACCCTTGCGGCAAGTCCGATGATGCGCCGGGCGCTCTGGGAATCCCCGATACGCTTAAGCGTCGCAAGAATGCGATACAGGAGTTCTTCATCGGCCTCCGGCAGATAGGCATCGAGGATGTCCTTGAGTACCTGCCGCTCCTGGGCCTCCAGTGAGGCAAGGTCCTCTGTGCTCATGATGGTGAGCAGGGTCCGGGCCGCGGCGAACTCCACATACTGGCCGGTATTCTGCAGCATGTCCAGCAATGCAGGCACTGCTTCGTGAGAACCGACCATCCCGAGGGTCTCCAGGATGGCGCATATGGTGATCTCGTCGCCCGACCACCGGGAAAGCTCCTGGATGAGGAACCCGACCACGCCTTCGTGAGGGATCCGGGCAAGGGATTCGATGACCGAGAATCGGATCCATTCCTCGTCGTTGAAGAGTTTCTTGAGATGATCAAAGGACCGGGGGTCCCCCAGCTCGCCCAGAGAGATGACCGCGGCGTTTCTCACATTGGGATTCACGTCGTAGAGCCCCTCGATGAGCGTGTCTACACTTTCGTGGCTCCCGATGGTGCCCAGGATATCCAGAACGAACAGGCGCACATTATCGTCGGGGTCCTTTGCGAGAGCATGGAGCATATCCACGCCATCAATGCCGATCTTCCGCAGGATATCAATGGCCGTGTTCCTGATGGCCGGGTCGCTGTGCGACAGAAGCGGGAGCATCTTGGCAATGGCCTGTCTTCCGCCCAGAAGGACGATGGCGTTCTGGGCCGCATCCCTTACCCCGTTGTTGGGGTCTTTCAAGAGTGACTCGAGCCTGCCGTAGGCATCCTCGCCCCCGATTTCGGCAAGCAGGGATGCCGCGGTTCTCCTCTGGGAGGGATCCTGCGACGAGATCATGCTATCGATTTTCTTGAGCTCCATGTCTTTTCTCTGCTCCGTTTTTCCTGTCACGGGGTTCCGGAGAAGCCGGGCTCAAAAGCGCGGCCCCTTCATTGTGCCGTGACATCACCGGTTTTCATACTGGATAAACGCCACATCCTTGACCTGGAGATCCTCCAGGTCCTGTCTGATCATGGCGGCCAGCTCATTCTTCGTGTATATCCCGGCGTTTGCACTGAGCCTCGAGTAGATGAGGCTTCTGATATCAAAGAGCCTGCTGAAGATATTCGGCCCTGTGCCCGGGGTGATCTGAAGACTTATCTGGACAAGCAGCACACCCGACTGCCGGGGATTGTCCGGATCGAACAGCACGGTGAAGGGATCAAGCAGGATATCTGCGTCGAATGAAGAGAGAACAGCCGCAGAAGGCTCGGGATAGCTTGGGCCAAGATACAATGGTTTCTCCTCAGGCGTCCGCACCATAAAAACGCCTGCTGCCACGCACATCGCAGCGATGCCGGCAACCAGGGAGAGAACGGCCTTTCTGCGCCGCCAGATCGGGGTGCCCCACGCGTCTTTTCCAACAAATTTTTCAGCCTTGTCTTTCTCTCCGGGAACCTGGGCCTCCGGGACATCGGTCAGTGCGATCCCGTCGTTATCGAGCTGGGCCTTGTTGAAATCAAAGGAGATCCCGTCTTTGTCCAGTTCGGCTTTTTTCCCAGGGGAATTCAACACACTCGCTCCCTCTTACTTATTGAATACCTGATTGATTTTCTGTCCGAGCGTCTCTGCGGTGAAAGGCTTCACGATATAGTTGCTCACCCCTGATTTCACGGCCTCGATAATGTTTTCCTGCTGGGCCTCCGCAGTCACCATCAGAAAGGGTATGTCCTTGAGCGCGTCATCGCCGCGTATCGCCTTCAGGAGCTCGAGCCCTGTCATCTTGGGCATGTTCCAGTCAGAGACAACCATGTCGATCTTTTCTTTCTGAAGGATATCCAGAGCGCTGGCACCATCATCGGCCTCGACAATATTGTTGAAATTGAGCTGTCTGAGGATGTTTTTCACGATTCTGCGCATTGTCGAAAAGTCATCGACAACGAGGATCTTCATGTTTTTGTCAATTGCCATAGAGCCGCCTCCAAGGTCTTTTTCGTTTCATCGAGATTTCCCTCCCAAATCTTTAGGACCGGATTTCCTTGAAGAGCTTCTGCATTTTCGACCGGAGTCTCAGAATCGCCTTGGTATGGATCTGGGAAACCCGCGACTCGGTGAACTTCAGGACATGGCCGATCTCCTTCATGGTCAGTTCGTCGTAGTAATACAGCGAGATGACCATGCGCTCCTTCTCGGGGAGGACCATGATGGCCTTGGCTACCGTCTCTCTCACCTCGGCGTACCTGAGCCGGTGGGAGGGCCAGTCCTTCTCGTCCTGGAGGATGTACTCCAGAAGGTTTCTCCTGGATGCGTCGGAGTCGTCCTCGCCCAGATCGTCGAGGCTCAGGAGCGAGACAGAGGCCGTCTCCGAGATGAGCCGGTGGAAGCTCTCGAGATCGATATTCATCTCCTGCGCCACCTCCTCGTCGCTGGCAGGCCTCCCGAGGGCGTACTCGAGTCTGGCATATGTGTCTTCCACCTTGCGCGCCTTCTGCCGCACCGACCGGGGCACCCAGTCCATGGACCTGAGCTCGTCCAGAATGGCGCCCCTGATCCTGAACTCTGCATAGGTCTTGAACTTGATCTGCTTGGATGCATCGAATTTCTCGATGGCATCGATGAGCCCGATGACGCCCGCATTGATGAGATCGTTCAGATCAATATGGGGAGGAAGCCTGATGGCGATGCGGCTCGCGATGTACTTGATCAAGGGTGAGAACTCGCTGATCACCTTTGACCGGATCTTCGGGTTGAGTTTCTGTTCTTCAGTAAGATCGGGAAATGCTATATCCTGCATGATTCGACCCCTTCATCTGGTTGAGGACCATCCTCCTAAGGAAAAACTGCAGGCTGCCGTTGGACGAGGGTCGTGAAGTCTGTTCCATGCGGCTCACGATTCTCTCCAGGCGCCTTGATGCCTCCCCGGCCGGATAAACCCCTACAAATGCCTTCTGTCCCTTGATGCACTCGGGAATGCTCTTGTCCGCGGGAACGGATCCGAGCGTTTCAAGGACTACATCCCCTAAAAACCTCTCACACACCAAACTTAACTGGCGAGCGACCTGATCCCCCTCCACCTTGGTGGAAACGTTGTTCACGATGAGATCGAAACGCTTTACGCCATACTGTTTCCTCAGCACCTTGATCAGTGCATACGCGTCGGTAATGGAAGTGGGCTCGGATGTGGCCACCACAATGACCCTCTGGGAGGCGGCGTTGAAGTACATGACATTGCGGGATATTCCTGCGCCCGTGTCAATGATCATGTAGTCGATGTCCTGTTCGAAGTAATCCATCGAATTCATCAGGCAGAGCTGCTGCTCGCGGGTCAGGTCCGCCAGCTCCTGAATGCCTGAGGATGCCGGGATGATCTTGATACCTTCAGGGCCGTCCAGGACGATCTCCTCCAGGGAGCACTGCCCCTGGAGCACGTGCTGGATGGTGAACTTCGGGACAAGGCCCAGCATGACATCGATGTTCGCGAGTCCCAGGTCCGCATCGAGCACGAGCACCTTCTTGCCCCGGGACGCGAGGATGATGGACATGTTGACGACAAGGCTCGTTTTCCCGACGCCGCCCTTGCCGGAGGTAACGGAGAGCACCTGGGGACAGGGCCGGGCCGTCCCCTCGAAGATTTTTCTCAATGTATGCGCTTGATCTTTCATATTCTGTCTCCGAGACATCGGTGTACGATCATAGAAGACGATGCTTTTTCAATGTCCTCCGGCACCCGCTGGCCCGTGGTGATATAGGAGACGGGAATCCGGTGGATGAGGTTGTGGGTGATGACGGAGCCTGAATGCATTGCCTCGTCAGCCTTGGTGAAGATCATCCGGTGAATGTCGAGGCCGGAGAAGGTCCTGGTGACCGTGTCCATCTCGCTGTCACGCGTGGCCACCGGCATGAGCAGGAAGGTGCAGGGATCGATCCCGTCGAGATACTCTCTGAGGTGGGGAATATAGTCCCTGCACAGCGCCGACCTGCCCACGGTGTCCACGAGAACCAGATCCAGCGAGCCCATCTTGCCCAGCGCGGCCCGGAATTCGGAAACCGATGACACGGACATGAAAGGGATGTTCAGTATCTTGGCATAGATCCGTCCCTGGTCTACGGCGCCGATCCGGTAGGTGTCCAGGGTGATGAGCCCCACCTTCCTGCGGTGATTGAGGGCTCCTCCTGCCGCGATCTTGGCGATGGTGGTGGTCTTGCCGACGCCCGTGGTGCCCATGAAAACCCACACCCTGCTCGCGGCGGGCTCTTCGGTCCTGACGAGCTTGCCCAGCAGGCTTCTGACAGCGCTCTCCTTTGCACCGGCACCGAGCTTGGTCAGCAGCACGTCAACGAGATTGGGCCGTATCCCGCGCGAGAGGAGCTTCTTCCTCAAGGGGTTCTTCTCGTGAAGCTTCATGCCCGAGTGGGCGATGAGCTCCTTGATCATATCCTTGAGCTCGGTGATGCCTTCGGCCAGGTGCTCGGTCGAGGAGCCGGAGAAGGCCTGGAGGGCCGGCTCCGGCATCCCGGAAGAGGCCCCGGACGTTTTCAGATGATAACCGGATATGCCCGCGTCAAAGTCCACGGCGGCCGTGACCTCGATCAGGGGTCTGGCGGTCAGGCCGAAGGTCTTGTCCGCGATCTCGCGTTTGGAGAGGATCACGGCATCTTTGCCCAGCTCGCTCTTGATCTGGGAGAGGATGTCCTTCATGGAGCTTGCGGTGTATGTTTTAATTTGCATCGACCCTTACCATCCCGAGATTTTTAATGGTGATGTCCGGGGGGATTTCATTGTGGGAGAGGACCACGAGATCCGGCAGGTACCGTTCGGTCAGCCGCTTGAGATAGGGTCTGCTCACCGGTGATGTCAGCAGGATCGGAACCAGTCCCTGTTTGCCCACGTTTTGCACCTCCCTGTTCAACGTCATCAGGATCTTCTGTGATTTCTCCGGTTCTATTGCAAGATACGAACCATGATCGGTGCGCTGGACGGAATGCGAGATCACCCCGTCTATCGCGGGGTCCAAAGCCAGTACGCGTATCGTGCTGTCCTGGATGTAGGGCTTCGAGATCACGCGCATGAGGGCCTGCCTGACATACTCCGTCAAAATATCCGGGTCCTTGGCCATGGCACCATAATCAGCCAGGGTCTCCAGGATGGTGAGGACGTTCTTGACCGGCACCTTCTCTTTGAGCAGGTTCTTGAACACCCGCAGGACCACACCTGCCTGCAGTGTGGATGGAATGAGGTCTTCCACCACCTTGGGATGGGAGCGCGACACGGTGTCCAGGATGGACTGCAGCTCCTGCCTGCCCAGGAGCTCGTGGGCGTTGCCCTTGATCGCCTCGGTGAGGTGAGTGGCGATGACTGTCGAGGCATCGACCACCGTGAGCCCGGCCAGCTGGGCCCGTTCACTGTCGGATTTCTTGATCCAGAGCGCGGGCAGGCCGAATGCGGGTTCCTTGACCGGGATGCCCGGGATATCGATCTGCACGTTCTCGGGGTTCAGGAGCATGAGCCGGTCGGCCATGGCCTCGGAGCATGCGATCTCCGAGCCCTTGAGCATGAGCTTGTATTCGTTGGGTTTGAGATCAAGGTTGTCGCGCACGTGAATCGGAGGCACGATGACCCCGAGGTCACCGGCAATGGTCCGACGCATTCCCTTGATACGCGTCAAAAGACTGCCGCCCTGTGCGGAGTCCACCAGAGGGATGAGCCCGTAGCCGATCTCGAACTCCAGGATATCCATGGGGAGCAGAGTCTCGGGGGATATCTCTTCTTCTCCGGGAGCCTCTTCCTGGACCTCTTCCTCTGGCTTGAAGCGCAGGGAAAGCCAGCCGACAGCGCCCATGAGCAGGGCGATGGCGATGAAGGAGACATGAGGCATTCCCGGAACCAGGCCAAAGCAGAAGATGATCGTCCCGGCGGAGAACAGGGCCAGAGGCTGGAAGGAAAGCTGTTCGGAGAGCTGTCTTCCGATGGACTTGTCCGCCGCGGACTGGGTGACGAGGATGCCTGCGGCCGAGGAGATGATCAGGGCCGGAATCTGCGACACCAGTCCGTCTCCGATGGTCAGGGTGGTGTAGGTGGTGAGCGCCTCGGCAAAGGGCATCTTGTGCTGGAGGACCCCGATGATGATCCCGCCGATGATGTTGATGAAGGTGATGACAATGCCTGCGATGGCGTCTCCCCGCACGAACTTGGTGGCACCGTCCATGGCCCCGTAGAACTCGGCCTCCCGGCGGATGAGGTCCCTGCGCTCGCGCGCCTCCTGCTCGGTGATGATCCCGGCGTTGAGGTCGGCGTCGATGGCCATCTGCTTGCCGGGCATGGCGTCCAGGGTGAACCGTGCGGTGACCTCGCCGATGCGGGTGGCGCCCTTGGTGATGACCACGAAGTTGATGATCACGAAGATGCCGAACACAACGAAGCCCACTACATAGCTTCCGCCCACCACAAACTGACCGAAGGTGTTGATCACCCTTCCTGCGGCGAGCTCGCCTTCGGAACCGTGCAGGAGGATGAGCCTCGTGGATGCGATGTTGAGCGCCAGGCGATAGAGGGTCACCACCAGAAGCAGCGAGGGGAACACGGAGAAATTCAATGGATTGGTGGTATACATGCTCACCATCAGCATGATGACGCCGATGGCGATGCTGAAGGTGAGCAGGATGTCGAGCAGGAAGGTGGGCAGCGGAATGAGCACGATGAACATGACCGTCAGGACCCCGATGGCCATGACGAGGTCGCTCGCTGTCTTCCGATCCAGGGTCAGGGGAAGCTCTCTGTTCTGTGCCATTTATCGGATACCCGCCTTGAGTTTGTAGACGTATGCCAGAATCTCCGCCACCGCCTTGTACCATTCCTCCGGGATCACATCCCCGATCTCGACGGTTTTATACAAAGCCTGTGCCAAGGGCTTGTCTTCGACGATGGGTATGCTGTTGAGCCGCCCGATCTCCCTGATCTTCTCGGCTATGTGTCCCGCGCCCTTTGCCAGCACCATGGGCGCCATCATCTTGCCGCGCTCATACTTGAGCGCCACAGCCAGGTGGGTGGGGTTGGTGATGATCACATCCGCCTTGGGCACTTCTTTCATCATCCTGCGCCGGGCCATGTGCATCTGGATGGACCGGATCCGGCTCCTGATCATGGGGTCGCCCTCGTGCTGCTTGTACTCCTCTTTGACCTCCTGCCGGGTCATCATCAGGTCGCGTGTGTGCTGCCAGCGCTGGAACAGATAGTCGGCCACCGCAACCATGACGAAAATCCACAGGAAATCCCAGAGCAGGTGCATGGCCGATCGAAATATTGTCAATACTATGACGGGAAGATCGCAGTCCATCAGGGGCGGAAGCAGGGGGATTTCCCGCTTGATCGCCCGGTAGGCCACCAGGGATATGACCAGGAGAATGACAATGGTTTTAACGAGTAATTCCAGACTCTTCAATGAGAAGAACTTGTTTTTGATCCCGGTGATGGGGTTGAGCTTGGAAAGCTTGGGGATAATGGGCTCGCCGCTGAAGATGAACCCGAACTGAAGGATATTTGACGCTACACCGACGGCGAGGAAGACGAAAAGAATGGGCAGAACGAGGGTCCCGAGCTTAAGCACTGCCTGGTGAAAGATGATGATCAGCGAGTCCGGTGTGCCGTCCCAGGCCGATACATTGCCCATGTAGAAAGTCATGACGCCGCCGAGCCTTCTGCCCAGCGCAGGTATGTAGAAATAAAAGGATATCACGGATGCCACGAACAGGAAACACGTCGAAACCTCCGTGCTCTTACACACCTGCCCCTTTTCTCTGGCGTCCTGGATTCGCTTACTGCTCGGTTGTTCCGATCGCTCTTGCCCGTTCTCGTTTTCTTTTGCCATGGAGGATGATTGTGCGAAATCCATACCAAAGGAATCTTTGGCAATGTTTTTTCCGCAGGAGGTTTCTCCTTTCTCCCATGATGGAGGATGAGAAAGAATGAAATTGGGGTTTCTTTCTCCCTTAAAAATGTGGCAACACAGGCCTTTGTCTGATATAAAAGCAAGACAGGCGACCGAGAGGGCCCCACGTAAAGGAAGGATATGGAGGAGTATTGGAAAATTGTTATAGTGTATAGTGTAAAAGCGTATGAACAATGAGAAAGAAGGCAGTTCAGCAGAAGGGTCGTTAGGAGGAATCAGTGAACGATTTACGAAGTGTTCGAAAATCAAAGGGATTGACCATGGAGCAGTTGGCCAATCTGAGCGGGGTGTCGTCGAAGACCATCTCGCTCTACGAGCATACCCCGCCCAGGAGACCGAGCAGGAAGGTCGTGGACAAGCTCTCGCAGACCCTGGAGATCTCTCCGGACAAGCTGCTCGGCGCCATCGGGGCGAGAGGGAAGACCTCTGCGGGTGCCGTGCGGGAGGGCCTCGAAGAGACCATTGAACTCGATGATGCTCATGTAGTAAGAATTCTGGGGTTGATCGAAAAAGAGGTGAGCGAATTGCAGCACCTCATGATAGAATCGGCCTCTCTGGCAGGAGAGCATCCGGCACTGGAGCGGAGCATTGAGTATCTCGCCGGCGAGATCGATCTCCTCACCGAGATCCGGCAGAGGTTCGCGTAATCCGCTGACGGCAAAGGCATACTGCTTTTTTATCAAGGAACCGGCAGGTACGGGTATGAGATGATTATTCTTCAGGCCGTCTCGAAGCTCTACCACGACAGCACGTATGCCCTGAGGGATGTCACGTTCCAGATCTCCAGAGGAGAGTGCTGCTTCATTCTCGGCCCGTCGGGAGCAGGGAAGACGACCCTGCTCAAGATTCTCCATGCCATGGAGCGGCCGTCGAAGGGGCAGGTGTATCTCTTCGAGCGGGATGCCGGCAAGCTGAGCGGTCCCGATATCCAGGCGCTCAGACAGCACATGGGCTTCATCTTTCAGGACTACCGGCTCGTGGATGACTGGACCGTCTACGATAACATCGCCGCCATCCTTCAGATCCTGGGCAAGTCCTCGGGCTATATCCGAAAAAGGGTCTGGCAGATGCTCAAATGGGCCGGGCTGCAGCACAAGGTATACGAGCGGGCGGGAGACCTTTCGGGCGGAGAGAGGCAGCGTGTGGCCATTATCAGGGCGATCATCCATGATCCCGACATTCTCCTGGCCGACGAGCCTGTGGGAAGCCTCGATGATGCCGCGGCCCGGTTCGTGATGAACATGTTCTACCGGCTCCATCGAAAGGGTACGACCCTTGTCATCGCCAGTCACCGGGAAGACCCCTTCATCGATTTTGCCCGGGTGATATCCCTGGACCGGGGCATGATCGTGAACAGGTGAGGAAACCCATGATCAGAGTGTTTTACATTCTGAAACTGCTGGCAAGGGGGCTGACCAGGCGGCCGTGGGGAAGCCTTGTCACCCTGATTGCATGCTGGTTCGCCATGTGCCAGATGGTCCTCGTCTTCCATGCCGTCTCGTTCACCAGCCAGGCACGGACGCTCCGCGGCGCATCGAGCACTGTTATGGCCTATCTTTCCGGGAGGCAGCAGGAGAGCACCCTCCAGGAGATCAGAGGCCGGATCGCGGCCATGAGTGAGGTGAATGCCGTTGAGTTCATTCCTTGCCGCCAGGGGTTCGACCGCCTGCGGCAGTGGCTGGGGCCCGATGGCTCGCTGGTCGAAGACCTTGACCCGGGCGTTCTCCCCGACGCATTCGAGGTCAGGCTCAAGCCCGCGCACACGGGATCGATCGCAGGGGTGGCCGCACGGATCGGGGAAATACCCCAGGTGGAGGATGTCCGCTATGACCGGGGTATCCTGGGAAGGGTGGCCGATGCATATTATCCCATTGTCATTGCAGGCATGGGCGTGATCCTGGCCGTGGTCCTGTCCCTTTCCCTGGTGGTGTTCCTGTCCATCCGCGTGGGCATGGTCTCGCGCCGTCAGGAAATGGAGGTGCTCCATCTCCTGGGCGCCCGGCGATACTTCCTCCACTCGCCCTATCTCCTGGAGGCCCTCGGGTATGGTGCAGGGGGGGCCGCCCTGGCGCTCCTGACCATTGAGGGTATTCGTGTTCTCCTTGCCGCCCAGGTGCCGGTCCTCGGCGATCTCCTGGCCCCCATGCGTGCCTCGCAGATGATCCTCGTGATCACGCTGCCCGGTTTTTTAAGCCTGCTGGGTGCCCGCCTGGCCATCAGGCAGAGGACCGATGATTAGGCTTGTCGTCTTATCCTTCGCGATTGTTCTACCCACCCTCTCCGTGCTCGCAGCCGATGATCCGGCGGTCGAACTCGAAGCACTGACCAGAAAAGCCCGAGAGGTGCACGGGACCTACCTTTCGGAAGAGAAAAAGCTCAAACACATTGATAGCGAGATACAGAGGATGCAGCGCCTGATCGACAAGGCGAAGGTGAATATCACGAGCAAGCAGGCCCAGATCGCGATCCTCGACAAGGAGCTGGCGGACTTCGAAACCAGTCTCGCCACTGCGGAGAAGGGAATGCATCGCCAGTGGGTCCTGCTCTATAAGGGGGCATCCCTGGACCTGGCCAGTGCATACTGCGGGCATGAGCGGTATTCCGGATACATCAACGCCGTCGTCAGCGACCGGGCCCGGATTGTACGCGAGTACCAGGGGTTCAAGCAGGAGCACGAGGCGACCAGGGAAAAGGCCCGGGAACTCTCCGGGCTTCTTCGACAGGATCTGGCCGAGCTCGAAAAGGCGATGGGCGAACTGGCTGTTCAACGCGACCGGAAGACCCGGCTGGCGTCGTCCCTAAAAGGGCAGTCGAAGAAATATCAGGATCAGATACAGGACCTCCTGGAAAAGATCCAGAAGAGCGCAGGCAAGGCCGCGGAGGCGGGTGCCGGGTTCCTGCTGAACAAGGGCAAACTCCCCTGGCCGGTGGAGGGGAAGGTCGTGCGGAAGTTCGGACCGTTCACCCTCCAGGGCGTTCCCCAGCGGTCTCAGGGCATAGACATCGAGGTCCGGGAGGGTCTTCCGGTGAAGAGCGTTCATGCGGGCAAGGTCGTCTACTTCAACTGGATGGGAGGGCACGGAAATACACTGATCCTCGATCACGGAGAGGGTTACTACTCCATCTACAGCCACCTCCAGGAGGCCTTGAAGACAGTGGGCGACATGGTCGTGCCCAAGGAAGCCATCGGGCGGGCAGGCCAGAGCGGGGACGTGCTCAAGCCTACCTTGCATTTCGAGATACGTTCCCATGGAAAGGCCCAAGACCCTCACGCATGGCTGATTCGTAAATAGTATGTGTTTTATCGTAAATAGATCTGTGCTATAGGCGATAAAGAATATTTGGATAATCTACGGGAGTGTTTATGAAAATTCATAAGATTTTCATCCTTGGAGGGGTGATTGCCTGTACCTTCCTCGTTATCGTGGGGGCGGACTTCACCAGGGGCTTAAGTGCCGACGTGTCGGGGATCTATCCCCAGCTCGAGAAGTTCACAGACTGCCTGGGCATTATCGAAAAGAGCTATGTGGAAGATGTGTCGCCCGAGAAGCTCGTCGAAGGGGCGATCAAGGGGATGGTCTCCGTCCTGGATCCCCATTCTGCATACCTGACGAAAGAAGGATACAAGGAGATGCAGATCAGCACCACCGGGTCATTCGGCGGGCTCGGCATCGAAATCGGCGTTCGCGACGACGTGCTCACCGTCATTTCTCCCATTGAGGGCACCCCGGCCTTCCATGCCGGAGTGCTTCCCGGCGACCGGATCGTCAGGATCGACGGGAAGTCCACGGCCGATCTGAGCCTCGAAGATGCGGTCAAGCTTCTCAGGGGGCCGAAAGGCACGCAGGTGGTCATCACCATCCTGAGGGACAAGATGGAAAAACCAATGGACATGACCATCACCCGGGCCATGATCCACATCGAAAGTGTCAAGGCGGAGATGCTCGAGCCTGGCTACGGGCATATCAAGGTGCGGAATTTCCAGGTGGATACTGCCGACGATATCCGGAGCGCGCTTGAGGAGATGGGGCCTCTGAAGGGCCTGATCCTCGACCTGCGATATAATCCGGGCGGGCTGCTGGACCAGGCGGTCTCGGTGAGCGACCTCTTTCTCGAAAGCGGCATGATCGTCTACACCGACGGCAGGAGGCCTGAAGAAAAGACAGAGTACCGTGCGCACAAGGAGGGGACCTTCGGGGGGTTCCCCATGATCGTTCTGATCAACGGGGGCAGCGCCAGTGCCGCGGAGATCGTGTCCGGCGCTCTGCAGGACAATAAACGCGCCATCGTGGTCGGGGTCAAGAGCTTTGGCAAGGCATCGGTGCAGAGCATCAGGCCCTTGAGCGACGGGTCGGCCCTGAAGCTCACAGTCGCTCGGTACTACACACCGTCCGGAAGGTCCATCCAGGCCACCGGGATCGAGCCCGATATCCGGGTGGAACAGAAGATGCAGGCCCCGGCCGCGGGAGAACCTTCCTCCCAGACCTTTTTGAGAGAGGAAGATCTCGAGGATCATCTAAGGCCCGACGCCGGACAGAAGGACTCCGAGGGGAGATCCCGCTCGGAAGAGCTTCTGGACAACGATTATCAGCTTAAGTACGGGCTTGATTTGCTGAAATCCTGGGAGGTGTTCCACTGGGTCAGAAAGGCAGCATGAAAAAGCGCAGCAGCAGGCGGAAGAATCAAAAAAATATTCTGACCATCGTCATTGTCGCCTTGGTCATCATCGCGGGGGCGGCCGCCCTGATCATCATGACTCAGAGCAGCGAAAAGATCCTGGACCTGGCCGCAGTGCCCGCCCAAGAGGACGGATCTCCCGAGCTCCTGATCAAAGGCTGCCTCTTCGAACTCGGCATTGCCAGAAAAGACGCCCGGTTTTCCGGCCGCACGGTCGATGTGACTCTTCGCAAGCCGCTTTCCGAAGCAATGCTCTCCCGCGCCTTCTCGCCCGCCAAGGACATGGGCGACGTGAGCATCGAGAGCGCCAGGCATGTACGGATCGTCATCGACGGACGGACATGGAACATCCGTTTCTCCGGGCCGCCCGGAAGGACCGCCCGGTGCGCCATCATCGTCGATGACATGGGCCTGAACCTGAAGTGGGTAAAGGATTTCTGCGCGATCGATGCGGACCTCACCTTCGCTGTGCTGCCGGACAGGCCGTTTTCGGAAAAGGCTGCCCGGTATCTCCACGAAAGGGGCAAAGAGGTGCTGCTTCACCTGCCCATGCAGGGCAATGGAATGGATCCGGGCAAGGGGGCGATCTATCAGCACATGTCCCGCTCGGAGATCCGGTCTATTTTGCACCACAACCTCCAGAGCGTCCCTCACGTCAAAGGCGTGAACAACCACATGGGCTCCCGGATCACCGCGGATGAAGACATCATGCGGCTGGTGCTTACGGATATCAGAGACAAAGGATTGTTCTTCGTGGACAGCCTGACCACCAGCAAGTCCGTGTGCAGGGCCCTGGCGCCCGAAATCGGCATCCCCATGATCGCCCGGGATGTTTTTCTTGACAATGAGCGCACCGATTCCTATATCGTCTCCCAGATCGACAAGCTGGTGAAGATTTCACGGTACTACTCGGATGCCGTCGCCATCTGTCATCCCTATCCGGAGACCTTGGCCGTGCTCGCGCGGGAGATTCCGAAGATCAGGGGACAGGGGATCGAGATCGTTCGCGTGTCAAAACTGATCGACTCTGCAAAAGGCTCTCCATGAGAGATGCGGGGTGAGTTTGGATTGATTGACTCGATACATGCTTTGGATTATACAGAGCTGGTGGAGCATGGGGAATGAAGCAGTGGTTCGTGGTTCAGACCAATCCGAAGGAGGAGGATGTTGCCTGTATGGTCCTCAGGCAGCAAGGGATTGGAATATATCAGCCCTTCATGGAGAAGTATGTCTTTCATGCCAGGAAGAAGGTCCTCAAGAAATATCCCCTGTTTCCCAACTACCTCTTCGCCAACATCGCGCCCACGGAAGAAGAATATCACAAGATCAGGTGGTGCCGCGGGGTCAGGAGGATCCTCCTGGACAACTACCAGCCCGTGCCCATCCACGACGATTTCATCCGCGGCCTGTGCACCCTGGAGGACAAGGAATCCGGCACCATCAAGAGGCCTGTTTCGTTTGCCCCCGGAGATGTGGTGCGGGTCAAGTCCGGGCCCATGAAAGACCTCTACGGAGTGTTCGAGGCCTGGGGTTCCGATGAGGGCCGGGTGAGAATCCTCATCGAGATGGTGAGCAACCGGGCAAAGGTCGTCATGCACGCCTCGCTCATCGAGAAGGCGTGAGGATATAAAAGGAGCGTTCCATACAGAACGTTTATGGAAATTCGAAGTCGCTCAAGGCGTCAGAGATCAAGCCTCTCGAACGCCTCTACCGGAGAAGGGTCCCTCCGCAGTCGGTCATCACACAGGACCTCGCGCTCGAGATATCCAGGCTTTCCCGGGAAATCGGCATCCAGATCGGCCTCCTTCTCAACCGTCAGGGCATGGTGGAGTACGTGATAGCCGGCACCGCAACAGGCCTGTCCATTCCCGGGCTGGATCGAGTGCGCACCCATCCGGGCAGGCTCCAGGGCCTGCGGCTCATCCACACGCACCTCGGCCCGGGCGGGCTGGATTTCGAGGATCTCACCGACCTCGCCAAGCTGAGGCTCGACATGATCTACGCAATCGACGTCATGGACAACGGTGACCCCGGAGATGCCCACGGGGCGCATCTCCTCCCTGCGGGCGAGCAGGGGCCGGTATGGAACGTTCTCGACCCTGCGCCGACCTTTCGTCTGGACCTGTCTTTTGACGAGTTCATCACAGCACTCGAAGCCGAGATCAACCGGAAGCACAAAGCCCTGAGCCGAGGGGCGGGCGATGACAGGGCCATCCTCGTGGCCGTGGTGCCCTCCCTGTCCGAAGACGCGAAGATCGCAATCTCAGAGCTCCAGTCCCTTGCGAAGTCCGCAGGGATCACTGTGCTGGATACCATTGTCCAGCAGCGGGAGAAGCCCGATCCAAAGTATATCGCGGGCAAGGGAAAGATCTCTGAAATCAGCATCAAGGCCCTGGCCCTGGACGCCAACCTGCTCGTCTTCGATCAGGAGCTCTCGCCTTCCCAGGCGCGGTCCGTCTCCGAGGTTGCCGAGCTGAGGGTCGTGGACCGGACCCAGCTCATTCTGGACATCTTCGCCCGCAGGGCAAAGACCAAGGAGGGCAAGATCCAGGTCGAGCTTGCCCAGCTCCGCTACAACATGCCCAGGCTGGTGGGCAAGAATCCTTATCTGAGCCGCCTGGCAGGCGGCATCGGCACCAGGGGCCCGGGCGAGTCCAAGCTCGAGGTGGACAGGAGGAGGGCAAAGAACCGGATGACCAGGCTCGAGCGGGAAACCCGGGGGATCAGCCGGAAGCGCAGGCTCACCCGTCTCAGGAGGAACAAGGCAGAGGTGCCGGTCATCTCCATCATCGGGTACACCAATTCGGGCAAGTCCACCCTGCTCAATACCCTGACCAGAAGCCGGGTGCTGGTTGCGGACATGCCCTTTGCCACCCTGGACCCGTCGAGCAAACGTCTGAGGTTTCCCCGGGATATGGAGGTGATCATCACGGACACGGTGGGCTTTATCCGCGATCTGCCGAACGATCTGCGCGCCGCGTTCATGGCCACCTTAGAAGAGCTCGAGGACGCCAACCTGCTCCTGGAGGTCGTCGATCTCTCCGACCCCCATCTGGAATACCGGATGCAGGCCGTTGACGACATCCTCAAGCAGCTGAACCTTCAGGACAAGCCGAGGCTTAAGGTATTCAACAAGGCCGACCGGTGCCTCCCCGATTTTGCCGAAACCATCACCCGCCGCTATGGCGGCGTGGCCATATCCGCGCTGGACCGATCCACCTTAAGGCCCCTGATCGAGAAGATGGAATCGTTCTTCCTCGAAAAAGATCTCCTGAGATAGCCCCTTTATAGGAACAGGTTCACATTTCTCCATACCGGGGCGGTGTTTCGAAGTTGATCAATCCTTTTTCGGCACGTACTTGCGAAACTCGTTGCGGATCTCGGCCGGGAGGCCGAGCGCGCGCACAATGGACTCCCTGATGGGATTCGAGATGGTTTCCAAGGGCGCGATCTGCACCGAGGGGTCGTCTGCATGCCCGGTCACCTTCAGGCTCACCACAAGGAACCGGCCGCTGTCGCCGGTGAGCACCCAGCCCAGAAGCGGGATCCAGCTGATCGTCTTGTCGATGGTCTCGAAAGGCTGTATGCCCAGGACAGCATCGATGTTCCGGGTCTTGAGCGAGTATTTTCCCACTGCCGAGAGCTGGAGGGAATTGCTGTCGAGGTAGAAGTCGTCGAAACTCACAACGCCGTCATCGACCCGGAAGGCGCACGTGATGACATTATACGGGAAATTTCTGCTGGTGAGCTCGATGTCGCGGGTCTGGACGATCTTGTAGACATTGAGCAGGGCGAATATCCTGGATGCCAGGGCGTATTTCTTGAGCCTGCCGTTCTTGGCGACCAGGTTCATGGTGCCGTTTACCACCCCGTTTTCTCCGGCGAGATGTCCGCTCAGATCCATCGTGCCTCTGATCCAGTCCTGCTCCTCGGACACCACGTCGAAAAACCGGGCGATGTTGGCGTTGAGCAAGGCAAAGGTGATATCAAAGGAAAGGACCCTGGACAGGTCGGTGGAAAGCGAGCCCTGTATCGTGCCTGACCGGCCGCGGGTGCGGATATCGGAAAGGGTGAGCACGCCGTTCTTCAGCGACGCGTCTGCATGGGCCTCTTCCACCGGCATGCCGTAGAGGTCGAGATCGAGGAATCTGATGTGCCCGGTGGCGGTGTAGGCCTCCAGATCACTCAAGGCGTGCGTGACGTTTTCCTCCAGTGGGAGGGACACGCCCTCGACAATGAGGTTTCCCCTGAAAACGGGTTTGGGCTTTAGAACGAGCATGCCCTCTGAAATCGTGATCTTCCGATCGTCCGACAGCACCAGCAGGCGGCTGCTCTTCAGTATCTTGCCCGACATGAGAACAGATCCGTCGAGGGTGACGATGGAGTCGTTCACGGACACCCGTGCCTGTGTACACCTGAGTGAGCCGTGGAGGGTTGTCTCTTTCCCCCATCCGATGTTCACTTCTCCACTCACCTCACCGGAGAGCGGCAGGTGTCCATCGGCCTGCACCACAACAAGACGATTCAGATCCAGCAGTCCTTCAAAGCGGACCTCGCCCTGTGCAGGGGCCACATGCCCAGATATGGCGAGCTTTTTCGGAGATGCGGGGAGGATTTCTCCGGTAAAATCCAGGGAGAGCTCAGGCCTGATCCTGCCCGTGACCTGCAGAGCCGCCTCTGCCGAACCCTGCCTGGGCCTGTAGGCGGCGCCGAGAAGCTCGAAGCGGTCCGTGCGGATATCCGCCCGGGCAAAGACCTCCGGACCTGTTCCTGTCCCCTTGATTTGCAGGACAGTGCCTTTCCCGAGTGAAAAGCTCTCTGAGCCGAGCACGCCGCCGTCCACGGTTGCCTGGAACATTGATTTCTGCTCCCCGAAGGGATCGGCAAGGGAGATCATGAGGGATCTGATGCGGCGATCTCCCACAACGAGGTTCGAGGATATCTCCAAAGGCGAGGAAAAGTCCGCTGCCGCTACCGTACCGCTGTGATCACGGATCGCCTGATCGCCCCACTGATAGGCGCAACCATCCAGGGCGAGGCCGCCCTTGACGACAAAGGGTTTCTCAGCCTCTTCATCATAATAGGTGCTCACTGCCGCAGATACCCTTCCTCCCTTGACGCGGGAGACCCCCTCAAAGAGGTCGAGGGCATACTCAGGCAGTCCTACTGCGTTCCAGGTATCCAGAAAGTCCCGGGCAGGCATGTCCACCTTCGCGTCCACACCGATCCGCAAGCCCGGAGAAATGATTCCGGGAAAGGAAAGATCGACCTTTTCGATAACCGAGCGGTTCATCATTCCCTGGAGGTCCCTGAAAATAATGTCGCCGTTTCCGTATACCACCCGGCCGCTGATATCCGTGATCCTTTCGGGGCCGAAGCCGGCGCTGAAGCTCTGCCCCGAGAGATCCTGGATCACCATGATGCGCTCGATGAACCGGGTGAAGTGCACGAGCTCGTTCACGCTGCCTTCATAGTGGGCCGAGACGAAGCGGGACATCCCGCCGCGGATCTGCGTGGTGAGAAGGGTTTCCAGCCAGTCATCGAATTCGTGCGCGGGCAGGAGGTCCACGATCTTTTCGTATTCAAAGGCGTCCGAGCTCAGATCGAGCGAGATCTTTGCATCGGTTTTTTTATGAGGCTCCACGATCTTTCCGGTGCCGTTCACCCGGACCAGGGGGGTATCCATCGATATGTCATGGATATCCAGAACCCGGTCGTTGCCCTGTGCCCTGAGGGACAGCTCCAGTGTTTCGATCGCGGTTTGAGACCAGGGAAGGACCACGCGATCACCGGAAACGCTGACACCTGATTCGATACGCTCGCCGGACCAGGCGAAATCCGCATCCATATTCAGGATGCCCTGCATCCCTTCTGCAAGTCGCGAGAGATCCATGTTCCGCGAGGAGAGGGACCCTTCCCACCCCCTTGTACGCCGGATTGAGATTTCCGTCTGTCCGCCGAGGACCTCTGCCTTGAACTCCACCTTCTCCGGACACATGGTGCCGCTGGCCGATTCCAGAACGCTCCTTGGGGTCCGGCCCGAAAAGACCAGGGAGCCGTTGCGGATGACCACGGTTGTCACGCCCGAGGACCACTGCGAGCTCGTCATTTCATTGACGGTGTCCCTGTCCAGGGTGATCCTGGGATCCTCCAGGGTCAGTGAAGAGATAGGGAACCCTCCGAAAAATACATTCCGCAAAGATGTGCGGGCCCTGATCTGCCGTGCCGTGAGGAACGGTTCTTCCGGATCCCCGACCACGACATGATCGAGCGTTATCAGCACGCCGGGCATCACCTCTACAGAGACCTCCCCGATGGCGACATCACGGCCGGTATATGTGGTCAGGAGGTCATCCATATGCGCACAGAGCAGGACCGGGAAGAGCCTGGTCAGCGCGAGGTACCCGGTAACGGCCCCGAGCACCAGGAAAACAGAGAGAAGAATTGAGAATTTGCGCATGTTCCAATCGTTCATAGCCATTCTAGGAATATGAGCTTAGCTTATTAACACAAAAACAAGGGGTCTGTAACAGGGAAATGGAATTATGCGGGGCGTGCAGGGTTTTCCGGGAGGGCAGGAAATGAGAGATGAGATGATTACAAAAACGTAACCATATACGCTTTTCGTCCACCTTCCGGCTGTTCACGATCGTGGCAAAGACCTTATCGATGCGGCCATGGCCGGCCGTCATCCAGGACAGCGACTCTTGGTTTTTCCAAAGAAAACCCCAGGGATATTCTGGATCCGCTTCGTGTGGTTTCCCTGCGGGGCGGAAATATTACACAGGGGCAAGAGGACATCTTGACGTCACGGCTTCATGGTGGTAGAAAAAAGCCATGTTAGATATGAAAATTATTAGGCAAAACATTGACATTGTGAAGAATGCCCTCAAGAACCGCGGCTCTGTGATGGATCTCGACGAGCTGCTGGAGGCGGATGCCCGGCGAAGGACGCTGATCCAGGAGGCGGACGAGTTCAAGGCAAGGAGAAACCAGTTCTCCACCCGCATTGCAAAGGCGAGGACCGAAGGCCTGGATCTTGAGAAGGAAAAGAGCGAGATGCGATCCATCTCCGAAAGGATCAAGACCCTGGACGAGCAGATCCGGGAGGCGGACGAGGCGGTGAACAGATTCGTTCTCGAAATCCCCAACATCCCCCACGAGAGTGTGCCCGTGGGGAAAGATGAGCAGGACAATCAGGTGGTCCGTACCTGGGGTGATAAGCCGGAGTTTTCCTTTGCCCCGAAGGATCACTGGGATGTGGGCGAGGGCCTTTCGATCCTGGATTTCAAGCGCGCGGCAAAGATCACGGGGGCCCGCTTCACCGTGAACTGGGGAGCGGGGGCGAGGCTGGAGAGGGCCCTGATCAACTTCATGCTCGACGTGCACACGTGTGAGCACGGCTACACCGAGGTGCTGCCGCCTTTCATGGTGAACCGCGAGAGTATGACCGCCACGGGCCAGCTCCCGAAGTTCGAAGAAGACCTCTTTGCCACAGACGGCTATTTCCTCATCCCCACGGCAGAGGTGCCGGTCACCAATCTCTATCGGTCCGAGACCCTTCAGGGCGAGGACCTGCCGCTGAAGCTCGTGGCCTACACTCCCTGCTTCAGGCGGGAGGCCGGGTCCTATGGCAAGGACACCCGGGGTCTCATCCGGCAGCACCAGTTCAACAAGGTGGAGCTGGTGAGATTTGCCGATCCGGTCCGATCGTTCACCGACCTTGAGGAGCTCACCAGCGATGCCGAGGACATCCTCAAGAAGCTCGGGCTCCACTACCGGGTGGTGGCGCTCTGTACCGGCGACCTGGGGTTCTCCTCGGCCAAGACCTATGATCTGGAGGCCTGGATGCCCGCCCAGGGCGTGTACCGGGAGATATCCTCGTGCAGCAATTTCCTCGACTTTCAGGCGCGCCGGGGCCAGATCCGCTACCGGTCGCCCGAGTCAAAGAAGACCGATTACTGCCATACCCTCAACGGCAGCGGTCTTGCCGTGGGCAGGACCCTCGCTGCGGTGCTGGAGAATTATCAGCAGCCGGACGGGTCGGTCGAAGTTCCCGAGGCATTGAGACCGTACATGAAGCTTGACCTCATCGGGCCGATCGGTTAAGGAGAAATACACCGTTGTACGTGGAGGGATGGCCGAGTGGCTTAAGGCGGCGGTCTTGAAAACCGCTGTACCTTTTCAGGTACCGTGGGTTCGAATCCTACTCCCTCCGCCAAAGGCCGCACTATGGAGAGATGGCCGAGTGGACGAAGGCGTTCGCCTGCTAAGCGAATGTAGGGTCAAAAGCTCTACCGAGGGTTCGAATCCCTCTCTCTCCGCCATAACTTAACCATCCTTTTCATCCCGTTCATCCCGCCCCCCAACGACCTCTCTTCTCACGCAGCGCCCGTGGATTGTCCTTAAAGGCGTTATGGTTATCCGCAAGCGTGAAAAAGAGGCGAACAGCTGAATACGAACAAATTCAAGGCAGCCCGGAGCGGTTCCGATACAGGATGGCAGCAAAGCACGGATATCGATCAGCGGTCATACAAGGGAGGCAAGAGGGGATGACGAAGCGGGAGATCATACGGGTACTGATCCTGAGTCCCTGTTATCTCACACTCAAACTCAAGGAGAGGGCCAGGCTCATCCAGAGGCTCGTTCGGCAGCGGCGCCCTTCCTGAGGATCAGAGCATGGTGTAGGGGTCTACATCGATCTTGACGCGGACCCCTGAGGGCACCTGAATGCGCTCGAGACGGTCCAGGGCGGCATGAAGCCTGTCGCGGCTTCTGGAGGTAAGGATCATGTGCCACCGGTGGCTGCCCCGAAGCAGGGAGATGGGCGCAGGGGCCGGGCCCAGGAGGTTGACGTCCCGGGGCTTGAGCCTGCCTGCCGTTTCGGTGATCGTCCTGGTGACCAGCTCGAGACTGGTGGAAGAGAATACGCACCGTGCCATGTAGGTGAAGGGGGGAAACCCCGAGATCCTCCTGACCTCCTTTTCGGCGCGGATCATTCCCTCGTAGTCATATCCGGCAATGGACCGGATCAGCGGATGGTCGGGGATGAGGGACTGGATGAGGACCCGGGTGTCCGCTCTTCGGCGTCCCGCCCGTCCCGCGACCTGGACGACCTGCTGGAAGGTCCGCTCGCCTGCCCGGAAATCCGGCATGAACATGAGCTGCTCGGCATGCATGACCCCCACGAGGGTGAGGTGGGGGAAATCGTGGCCCTTGGCAATCATCTGGGTGCCCACGATGATGTCGGTCTGCCGGCTGCGGATGGCCTCAAGGGCGCTGGTGAGCTTGTTCGTCGTGGTGATCTCGTCGGAGTCCATCCTGAGGATACGCGCATGGGGAAACAGCGCGCCGATCTTGTGCACGACATGCTCGGTTCCGATCCCCAATGGTTTCATGTCGATGCACCCGCATTTGGGGCAGATCTCGGGCAGCTTGAGTGAATATCCGCAGTAGTGGCAGATGCTCGATCCCTTCATCCGATGATAGGTGAGGCTCCTGTCGCACTGGGTGCATTTCAGGGTCAGGCCGCATCCGGGGCACACCATGGCAGGCGAGTACCCCCGCCGGTTGATGAAAAGCAGGGCCTGCTCGCCCTTGTCCAGCGTCTCCTGTACCGCCTGACCGAGCTGCTCGGAGACCGCACCCCGCACACCCCGCATGTCGATGATCTCGATCAGGGGGAGGCCTGCGTTCCCAGTGCGTGCGGTCATGGTGATGACCCGGGAATCCTTGCCGGACGACCTGATAAAGGTCTCCATGCTGGGGGTCGCTGACCCCAGGACCACCACTGCCCGGCTGTTCTTTGCCCGCAGCAGGCTCAAGTCCCGGGCATTGTACGGCACGCCGTCCTCCTGCTTGTAGCTGTGGTCGTGCTCCTCGTCCACCACGATCAGGCCGAGGTTGGCCAGCGGCGAGAATATGGCCGAGCGCGTGCCCAGGACAAAGCCGACCGATGAGCGCGAGGTCTTGATGAACTCACGTGTCCGGACCGCCGGAGACAGGCCGGAATGGAACACGGCCACCTCGATGGGGATACGTGCGCGGATCATGGAAATCGTCTGGGGCGTCAGCGCGATCTCGGGCACGAGATAGAGCACCGAGCGTCCCAGGCTCAGGGCCTTTGTGGCGCAGGCGAGGTATACCTCGGTCTTGCCCGAGCCCGTCACCCCGTGGAGGAGAAAGCTGCGGAACTCCCCTTTGTCCATGGCGTCCGTGATCCGCTGTATGGCCTCGGCCTGCTCGGGCGTGTGTATGATCGATGATTCCGGCATATCCAGGGGCGAGCCTGAGGCCGCGATCGGCCTCTGTTCCAGGAACCCTCTCCTGATCAGGGCCTTCACGGAGCTCGAGCAGCCCGGGAAACGCTTTTGGAGATCCGCGCGGGAGATGCCCTCTTTCGGAATCCCCTGGAGGATCTCATGCTGCTTCGGTCCCACCACGCCCCGGCCTGTTCCGGTCCGGACTATTCTCAGCTCGTGGACAGGGGAGGCCGGACGCGCCTGTCTCAGATACGGGGGAAAGGCCAGCGCCAGGGTGGCGCCTGCAGGGGTGTGGTAGTAGCGGGAGACCCACAGGAGAAGATCGAGCAGGTCCAGGGGGATCAGGGGCTCGGCGTCGAGCACCCGCTCGATCGGCCTGAGTCCCGGCACATCATCCTGCCCTGTCTCCACGGAAACGGCAATCCCCACCTTGACGGTTTTTCTCACCGGGACCACTACCCGCGATCCCACAGGGACACGCAGGCCTTGAGGGACCCGGTAGGTGAGCACGATGGGAATGGCCGCCATAACAGCAACCTCGGCTGTCTGTATCGCGCCCATTTGCAAGAGGCTAGCACTATTGCCGAAAAGATCAAACGTTTTTTTCGATGCTCTTGACTCCTGCTCGCTTTCCCTTCTATACTTGTTTCCAAAGCGTAACGGAGGTTTTCTTGAAGCGGGTAGACTTGGAACAGATCTTGCATGATCTCAAGGATAACGACCCTGAAATCAAGAAGATGGCAGCCAAGGCTATTCTCAAGGATCCTTCCTGCTCCGGACAGTTCATCGCCTCCATTCTCAAAGGCGCGGATAAACCGACGGCCACAGCGATATACGATGTCCTGTTCGATGATGAAAACGATTATCCGGACATCTTTCTGGAGGCTGCCGCCGACCCCGACCCCAGGGTCAGGAGGCAGGCGATACGATATCTGTTCAGGCGGGGATTATTTACCGTAGAGGATGGTATGGGCTGGCTGAACGACAGTGATCCCTATGTGCGCCGGAGAGTGATCAGTTATCTGTTCTGGATCAACGATCATTCAGTCCTGGAGTCCCTCATCCATCTTGCGGTGAACGACCCGGATCCCATGGTCAGGAAAGACTCTTTAAGGCTGGTGGGGATATGGGGGAGCAGGGAGGATGTCCCGCACGTCATACACACCCTGGACGACCGTTCCCTCGTGGTCAGGGTGCAGGCGATACGGACGATGAAACGCCTCACGGGCGAGGATTTCGGTGAGCCGCTTGGCGTGTCCGATGATGAATTCGAGTGGATCGTTGCGAAGTGGCAGGGCTGGTGGGAACTGATGAGAGAAAGGATCTGACGGCATGGAAACCCCGGTATACTCAGCCAAGGAGTTTGCTTCTCTGTTCGGCATTTCGAAGTCGACCCTGCTGAAGCTGGAGACTGACGGCACCCTGCCGCAGCCCCGGATGGACAACGGGATAAGGACGTATATGTCCCATGATATTCAGGAGTATCTCAAGCGGCTCGGGAAACCGCCCCTTGTCGAGATGAGGCGCAGGCAGATCTTCCTGAACTTCAAAGGCGGCACCGGCAAGACGAGCATCTCGGCCTTCTACGCGTTCAGGCTGGCAGAGCTCGGCATGAACGTGCTCATGATCGACCTCGACCCCCAGGGCCACCTCACCCAGTGCCTGGGCATTGACCACAGCTCGTTCGATGCCACGCTCTACAACGTCCTCATCGAGCGGATGGACATCCGCGACGTGGTCATCGACACCAGGATGAAAAACCTCAAGCTCATCCCGGCCAACCTCGATCTCTCGCCCGTGGAGCTCTCGCTCACCTCCATGAATGCCCGGGAGCTGAGGCTCAGGAAGAGCCTTGCACCCATCCAGGACGAGTATGACGTCATCGTCATGGATGCCTCGCCGTCCATAGGCCTGCTCAACTTAAACGGTATCCTCGCCAGCAACGAGCTCTTCGTCCCGGTGCTGGCCGACTTTCTCTCGTATCACGGCCTGAAGATCCTCTTCGAGACCCTTACCACGATTGAGGACGACTTCGACTTTCTCCTGGACAACATTTACATATTCCTGAATCATTTCAACGCCTCCCACAACATCTGTCTGAGGTCAAAGGAGGCGCTGGAGAGGCACTACAGCGGTTATCTCATGAAGACCATCATCCGGCAGGACACCAAGATCGCCGAGGCGGCGAGCATGGGAATGCCCATACACCAGTACGCCCCGACCAACCGGGGAGCCCTGGACATCAACTCGTTCATCAGGGAAATTTTTCCCAACCTGCCGATTGCCTTTTAGGAGGTTTTATGATTATTCTATCATCCAGTAGAATATGCACGTTCGCCTTGGACACGACCTACGCCGACCTGAGGAGAAAAAACGTATGAAAGATGGCTTTGATAAGAGCGCGGCTGAAAAAATGCCCAAAATCCAGAAAAAAAGGCCCAACAGGCCTTGGAATGTTGACCCCGTCCTTATAAGGGCCCAGGAAGAGAGCAGGGCCCGGGTAGCGGAAACGAGACAGACCCGGAAAAAAGAGAAGGAACCCGGGGCCGTGCAGGCGAGACAGGCCAGGAGTGAAGGGCAGGGGCCGAAGGCGCTCCCGGCGAGCCAAGCCCGGGAAGAGGCGAAGGAGTCCGAGACCCTCCAGGCCGTTCAGAAAGAGGCTGCTGCGGCAGCCGGTGCCGCAGATCCGATTGTCCTGGATCCAGGCGCACCTGAGGCCGATCCGGCAGGGAACGCCGTATCCATGGATAAGGAGCTGGACGCCCTGTCCCTGAACGATATTCGCAGCAGTGGCAACGGGGACCTGACAAAGGCCGTTGAGACCATCAAAGACCTCAATTCGGATTTCACCCGGATCGTCTTCGAGCGCAAGGCCATCCAGCAGAAGCTGGACAGGAGCGCCCGGACCATCGAAGAAGTGGAGCGCGAGAATACACAGCTCAGGAAGAAAATATCCTCGTTCGAGCGGGACGCGCTCGACAGCTCCCTGATCGAGCGGGAGATCGATTTCCTCAACGAGCAGCTCGAAGATGCCGACCTCTACATCCAGAACATGATGGGACTTCTGGATGAGAAGGCACAGAACGTTGAACAGGAAGCTTCTCTGCGCAAGGATCTGGAGAGCCGGCTGGAAAAGATCAGCCGGGAGATTCACGAAAAGGCGAAGCTCGATGTCAAGGTCTCCATCCTCGAAAGGGATTTGAGCATCAGCCACACCCGGCTCAAGGATCTGGAGTCCAGGCTCGAGGAAGAGTATCAGAAGAGGGAGCCCCTGGAGCAGGAGATCGTCGAGCTCAAGAATGCCCTCGACCGGGTGTACTCGTCTCTGGCCCATATCCGTCTGAAGGCAAAACGAGAGGTGTATGGATCCTGATACAACCAAGAAGGTGAGCGAACTCCTGAACCTCATGGAGGACATATCCTCTGACGTGGACGCAAAGTCGGGTCTGGCAGCCCTTTCGGAGAGGGTCGAGGCTCTGGAGAACAAGGTGGAAGAGCTCGCCCGGAGGTTCGAGCAGCTCGAGCGCCTGTATCAGGAAAAGCGCATGCACCTCAGGTCGCTCAAGCAGGATCTGCGCGACCTTTTTCCTGAAAACTCGTCTTAGGGCTCCAGGGCCTCAACATATAATACAGGGAGTGTCATATGTTGAGGCTCCCTGACTGACTAGTCGGCATGCGCCGCGCTCTTAGGCGTGCTTTTTCGCTATTTCTGGATCGTGATATCGTGCTTTTTGATGAGGTCGTGCAGGGTCGGCCTGCTGACGTCGAGGTCGGTCGCGGCCCTGGTGATGTTGTAGTTGTTCCGTGCCAGCGCCAGGCTGATGGCCGTTGCCTCTACCTCGTCCCGGATTTCCCTCAAGCTCTTCGCCTCCCCGCCGGTCGAATCGAGATCAATGTCCCGGGGCTCTATCCGGTCTCCCTCGGCCATGACCACGCCCCTGCGGATCCGGTTTTGCATCTCCCGGACGTTGCCGGGCCAGTCATAGCGCGTGATGGCGTCCATGGCCGCAGGGCTGAAGCCTTTGAACTTGGGGCCGATCTCCTGAGAGTAGGTGTCGAGGAAGTGCTTGGCCAGCACGGGGATATCCTCGGACCGCTCCTTGAGGGCCGGAACGTACAGAGGGACCACGTTGAGGCGGTAATAGAGATCTTCCCGGAAGAGGCCGTCCTTCACGGCCCGGGCGAGATCCACATTGGTGACGGCGATAATCCTGGCGTCCACCCGGATGGGCTCCTTTCCCCCGATCCTCTCGATGGTGCCTTCCTGCAGAAACCTTAGGAGCTTGACCTGGAGCGTGAGAGGGAGCTCTCCGATCTCGTCGAGCACCACGGTGCCGTGCTGGGCCCGCTCGAGCTTGCCGATCTGCCGGGCGTGCGCTCCGGTGAACGACCCTTTCTCATGCCCGAAGAGCTCGCTTTCCAGCAGATTTTCCGGGATGGCTCCGCAGTCGACGATCACCAGGGGCCTGTCCGAGCGGTCGCCCATCTGGTGGATGGCCCGCGCGAGGCGCTCCTTTCCCGTTCCGCTCTGGCCCTGAATCAGGACGGGATAGCCGGTCCTGGCCACCCTTCCGGCCCGCTCAAAGAGCTCCATCATGGGCTTTGAGGTGGCGATCATGCCCTCGATGGGCGTCTTCCCGGTCACCGCCTCTTCGAGCTCGGTCACGTGCTGCTCGAGCCGCGAAAGGTAGCAGGCGCGCTTGAGCACGATCTTGAGCTCTTCGATGTTCACGGGTTTCTGATGGTAATCATAGGCGCCTTTGCTGATGGCCTTGACCGCAATATCTTTATGGGTGTTTCCCGTGATGACGATGACCTTCAAGGGCCTGGGCACACCAGCGATCTTCTCCAGCAGGCGGATCCCCTCGGTTGCGCCGTCTGCATCGGGCGGCAAGCCCAGATCCAGCAGCACGACAAGCGGGGGCCGGGCGTCGATGATTTCCATGGCCTGCCCGGCATCTCCCGCCACCGAGACCTCGTAGAGATCGGCGAGACCCCACTTGAGCTGTTTGGCCATGCTCGTTTCATCTTCAACGATCAGGATGTGTTCTTTGTCCATAGCGAAATCGTGATTCTTTTTCCTGCTCCTGTTTTTTTATCACCGCATCCCACGCGCTGTTAAAAAAGAGGTCTTTGGTAAAAAGACTAGTCGGGAATACGGATCGTGAACTTTACTCCCTGTGCCGGCCTGTTTGCGATCTCCAGCTTGATGCCGAGCTGGTCGGCGATGCTCTTCACCTGCCAGAGTCCGAGCCCGGTGCCGTGCTTCTTGGTGGTCTGGAAGGGCTTGAACAGCCTCTCCCTGACAAACTCTTCCGTCATTCCCGAACCGTTGTCCTCAATGGAGATGGAGACGGCCCCGCTGTCTCTTCCCGCCTGAATCGTTATCCTGCCCTGGTCGGCCACGGCCTCGGTTGCATTGATGATGAGGTTCTCGAGGATCCGCTCGATCATGTCCCGGTTTGTCCGCGCTGTAAGGCCGGGTTCCACCGATGTGGTGACGGCCAGTTTGTCGAGCCGGGGATCGAGCTTGGAAAGCAGGAGGCCGAGCAGATCTCCGACAGGGACGGTCTCCTGCGAGAGTTCTTCCTTTGAAGGCAGGGCCCCGAGTCTCGACATGACCTTGTCGATGCGGCCGAGCGTCTGGGAGATGGTCTCGATCATGTCCGTCCGGAACTCCTGGCTCTCCATATGGTTCGGCGCGTTCTGAAGGATCAGCGAGAGGTTTCCGGCAGCGTTTTTGAGGTCGTGGAGCACATAGGACGACATGCGGTTGAACGCGTTCACCTCCTTGTTGACTGCGAGTTCCTGGGCAAACCGGGCGCTCATCAATGCCGCGCTCGACTGCGAGGCGATAGCGGCAAGGAGGTCGATGTCGTCCCTGCCATAGGGGGTTCCGGGGTTTTCCCTGCCAACGGCGATGAATCCGATGAGTTTGTTCTCCACGGTCATGGCCACGGCAAGCTCTATCCTGGAGCGGTCCAGCAGGCCCTGATGGCCGGTGACGATGGTTTCCCAGAGAGTATCGTCGGAGCCGCGCGGGGCCTTTCTGAGAAACGAGTGATTGCGCTCGAGATAGGCGATGAGCGGCTCGTCTTCGCCGATTGGCTGGTTCGGGTGCCGGGAGGGGAAAGCGTAACCGCACAGGAATTCCGCGCCGTGCCTGAGGAAGATGGAGAGCTCGCTGATATACATGCTGTCGAGGATAACCTGGGCCGTGACGTGGATGATCTGCTTTTCATTGAAGGCGATGGAGAGATACCCGCTCAGTTCCCCCCACTCCTTGCGATAGTCGTACTTGTTTGCGAAAAAATGCGTGTCGATGAAGAACTTCAACCCCTGCCTGGCGTCCTTTGACGCAAGGATGAAGGCGAGCGCGAACAGGGCCATGAACACGAAGAACCCCATGCCCACGAACGAGATCTTCAGCCCGAGCCGTTGGACCCCCAGCAGAAAAAGGCCCATGGCCACCAGGTATGCCCCGATGCTCAGGAAGGTGAACGAATGGTACACGACATACCGCGACACGAAGATGTCCATCTCAAAGAGCTTGAACCGGATGGAAAAGAAGATCACGAAGACGATCCCCACGAGAAAGACCAGGGAGTGCAACACCAGCATGTCCGCGCGGATGCTCAGCGTGCTCAGCCGGTAGACCCCCATGAGCAGGAACGCCACGCCCAGCGCGATGATGCCCAGCACGGGATATTTGAGCACGCGCTTCTGCTCGTCCGTGCTCGAGCGATGGATGTTCTCGACGACCCACATGAACATCACCGCGCTGACGATGATGAAGACCGCATGCGCCTTGGCCACCCACCCGAGGCGGATGAGGCCGTCCGCGTCCCTCGTGAGGATCGCTTGGGGAAAGTACAGGCCCAAGGCGACATAGAGGGCATATATGATGATCATGAGCCGGCGCTCCCAGGTGATGAACATCTTGTTTTTCGCCAGCCCGGTTTCCATGGAGGTGACGGCAAGCAGGAACGACCCGGCCCCGGCCATCTCGAAAAACGATGCGCACTGTAAGGGAAACGCTCCTTCCTGGAATAAAAAAAGGATATAGCAGAGCTCGGCACCCGACAGGAACAGGAGCCCTGCCGCCATGGATCTCCCATAGCGGGCGCCGCTGCGGGAGAGGATGATCATGCCCCCGGCAAAGCCGATCAGCGCAGTAATCGAAAAGGTCAACAATTCCATCCAAACACCATTCTTCCCCTGCTATGTATCAGACAACGAAGATACTGTCGAGAAATTTTACTCTTGCGATGGACTGCCCGTGATCCTCATTATGCGGGGCTTTAGAGGAAAAACATGGTTCTTGAATATTGCCAGCGGAAACACAAGGCATCCTTAACTGTCGATATCTTTTACAACAAATCCTCTCACAAAGGCAGT
Organism: Deltaproteobacteria bacterium; assembly: GCA_023230665.1. GTDB lineage: Bacteria > Desulfobacterota > Desulfomonilia > UBA1062 > UBA1062 > Phosphitivorax. Next base: position 447 of record JALNWY010000011.1, on the reverse strand, counting down.
AAAATTACGTAACATATGTTAATTATTAAACATATTAATTTTGGTATATTTATTGCTCTTCCCTTTGCAACCATTTGTACAAGAGGAGGCAGTAATGAAGAGATTGGCAGCAGCAATAACAAGTGTATTCATGATCCTGGCATTGTCAGGTGCCGTATACGCAGCGCCTTACACCTGGGTGGACACCATAGACTGGGAGCCTGATCAATTTATAGATTGGGGGGGAAGCTTCGGCTATACACACGATCTCACGAACAATACACCGGTCGCATTCACCCCCGGCGAAGATCTCATATTCAGCTACTCCCTGACCGTTGCCCTCTATGACGACGGCGGGCTCTTTGATCTCGGTGAAATCGCCTATATCGATCAGCCCGGACTTTTGGGTGGTGGTGTGTATAACTTCGCATATGAGAACCAGGACTTCGGATGGTCGTTAATGGGGCT
>JALNWY010000010.1 GCA_023230665.1 Deltaproteobacteria bacterium | reverse complement strand
TCCAGAAACTGTAATCCCCGGTTCACGTACTTCTTTGCGATGCTCACCACCAGCCTCAGGTTCGCCTGGATGAGCTCGGTCTTGGCGGCATTGGTCCTGGCCTCGGCTTCCTCCAGGATTCGCACGGCTTTCTTGAGCCCGTGCGCAGTGAGCCCGCCCTCGATCTCGAGGACCTTGATGTCCCTGATGATTTTTTCCAGCTCCTCTGTGATAACTCCGAACTCTTCCGGAGAGAGGGTGTGCTTTTCCAGAAAGGCGCACACCTCTGTGTTCTCGCTCATCTGTGCGTTCCCGCCGCCCGGACAGATCAGATCATGGAGCTCCCTGATCTCGTCCATGTCGCGGGCAAAGCGCTGCTCATAGAGAGAGAGGATGCCTTCCTTGGTCTCGATCTGGCGCTTGAGCTCCTTGAGCCGGTTGCCGAAGAGCTCGATCTGCTCGGGCAGGAAGTGGATGTCGTGAATGAGCCGCACAATGTCCCGGCTCACGGCGGCCATCTCGTGCTTGATCTTGTCTTTCCGGGCAGGGGTGGTTGCATGGAAGAACTGCACCTTCAGATTCTTGAGGTCGGTCTGCCTGGTCTCGATATCGCCGATGATCTCCAGGACCTTCGCGCCGGCGCTATCTTCCTCGACATCGAACATGTCGTCGATATCCACCACGTCCTTGAGCCTGATCTCGCCGGCCTTCAGGGCAGCCCCGATCTGGATGACCTCTTTTACCGTTACCGGAGAATTGATGATGACGTTTAAGATCTGGCGCTGCCCTGCCTCGATTCTCTTGGCAATCTCGGTTTCATCTTCCCGGGACAGCAGGGATACCGAGCCCATCTCGTGCAGATACATCTTTACGGGGTCAGGCGACCGCAAGGCGCTTTCTTCCTGAATATCGGGCTCGTCATCGTTATCTTCGTAATCTTCCTCGGTGTCCACGAGCTGGATATCCTTTTCGGAGAAAAGGTCCATGACATCTTCGAGATCGTCGGGGGTGATCGTGTCATCGGGGAGGGCATCGTTGACCTCGTTATAGGTGAGGTAGCCCCTGGACTTCCCCATGGCAAGCAGTTTCTTCACTTCTTTGGTATAGGCCTTTTTCTCGTTCATATCCTCTGTAGCACCTCCATCACATACGCTCGTATGTGTTTTCTCTCGTTGGCTTTGTTCTGACGCTCCACGAGCAGACTGTTTCTCTTTGCCCGGTCGCTGTTTTCCTCAGCCTGAATCAGCTCGTGCTGTATCCTCTGTATGTCCGCGTCGATGGTCCGGCTTTTGAACCGGCAGCCCATGTCGATCAGGGCCTTGGTCGGGTCTCCGGGAAATTCGCCGTCAGCCATGATGCGGGAAGCCACATACCTGATGCGGTCCGGACACTCTGGCGCATCCAGTCCCTCTTTGCCGTGATCCATCAGGTATCGGACAAGCGCGGAAAGATCGTTGTCTCTGAACTCCCCTGCAAAGCCAAGCAGCTTTACCATTCTTATCGCACGGTCATCGAAAAGCATGAGCCGCATCATGATTTCTTCCACCGGCCGGCGCTCACCAGGCGTGCTCCGGGAAGGGGCCGCGGGTCTCCCGTCACCACGCCCCTGTTTCATCTCCCGGACAACGACTTCCTGGGAGACACCAAGCCTCAAAGACAATCTCTGCGCCAGGATCTCCCGGAAAAGCGGGTCCCGTACGCCGGAGATGACGGGAACAAGTTCCTTCATAAGGCTCTTTTTATCTTCAAGTTTCGATGTATCACGAGTGGAAAAGGATTCATCAAAAATGAAATCCCACAGCGACGGGGCCCCGGCCAGCAGCTCGCCCCACAATTCCCTGTCGGTCCGCGCGACATCGTCCGGGTCTTTTCCATCGGGCAGCAGCACTGCCCGGGGCACGAGATCAAAGCCGAGAAACGGCTCCACGGCGCGCACCATGGCATTCCTGCCTGCGGCGTCGCCGTCGAACACCAGATTGACCTTGTCGGTAAACCTGCTCAGGAGCTGAACATGGTCCTCGCTCAGCGCGGTGCCCAGGGTGGCCACTGCCTCATGAAACCCTGCATTGCTCAGAGAGACCACGTCCATATAGCCCTCCACCACCACCGCGCCGGTGTTCCTGAGCAGTCCCTTGACCCGGTGGAGATTGTAGAGGACCTTGCGCTTCTTGAATATGGCCGACTCGGGGGTGTTGAGATACTTGGGCTCTCCTGGGCCGAGTATCCGGGCACCGAACCCGATCACCTCAGATGAGATGTCCCGGATGGGGAAGATGACCCGGTTGCGGAACCGGTCATAATGCCCGCCCGAGTCCCGCTCGATGAAGAGCCCGCACCTGGCCCCCACCTCGGGCGGGACGCCCCGGGACCTGAAGAGCCGGAGCAGGGAGTCCCACGAGTCCGGGGCATAGCCCAGCTCGAAGGCGTCGATGGTCTCCTGCGACAGCTCCCGCTCCTTCAGGTACGACATGGCGCCCTGGCCCTGCGAGGAGCGCAGCATGTCGCGGTAGAACGTGAGGGCCAGACGATTGGCCTCGTAGAGCTTTCTCTTCTCCGAGCTCTGCCGCCTGCCCGGTTTCTCAAGCGTGACGCCGGCCTGCCCGGCCAGCTCCTGGAGTGCTTCCGGAAAGCTTATGCCCTTGATCTCCATGAGAAAGCTGAAGACATCGCCTCCCTTGCCGCACCCGAAGCACTTGTAGGTCTGCCTCGCGGAGTCGACATGGAACGAGGGTGTCTTCTCGGTATGGAACGGACACAAGCCCACGTACGTTCGCCCCCTTTTCTTCAGGTTCACATACCCTGAGATCACCGGGACAATGTCGATGGAGCCCTTTATCTTTTCAACATCAACCCTGTCCATCAGCCTGCTTCAAACATGACAATGGTTTTGTTCCCGCCCCCTTCGCTCATGGGGCTGTCGGATATTCCCTTCACAACGCCAAGTCCTTTCAAATATGCCCGGATAGCGCTCTTCAACCGGCCCGTGCCTGAGCCGTGGATGATCTCGATCTGCGGCTGGCCCGATATGAGGGCCTGATCCACTGCCTTCTCGACGATTGGCAGGGCCTCGTCCACCCGCATGCCCACGACCTTTACCGGAAATACATACCCGGAAGACACCTGTGATCTCACCCGCACCCGCTCACGCTTCCCCTCTTCATCGGGCCCGGTCGGCTCGACCTGATCCAGATTCACCTTCAGACGCTTGTCTCCCATGAGCACCTGGGCCTGATCGCGGGAGACATCCACCACCCTGCCCCTGGCACCGGTCCCCTTGAGGATGACCGAGGAACCGGGCTGCACCTCGAGCACCCGGGCAGGCTCCACGTTTTGAAGCACAGCCTCGATCTCTCTGGCCTCATCCGATGCCCGGACCCGCTCGATCCGCTCTTTGGGCTGGGGTTTGCGGGAGAGCTCTTTCACCTGCTCCATAATCCGCCTGTACCTGAGCGAGAGCTCGACCTTCTCGCGCTCCATCTCCTGATAGGCCTGCTCGGCTTTTTCCCTGAAGATTGCCGCCTGCTCGGCCTCGCGGGCCGCCTGTTCTTTCAGCGAGGCGGTATTGGCCATGTCCTCCATGGCCTTTGCCAGTGCTGAGCTGCCCTCGCGGGATGCAATTCCTTCAGCCTCGCGCAGAATCTCCTGGGGGAAGTCGATGGAGGTGAGGATGTCGAAGGCCCTGCTCTGGCCGATCACACCGTACTGGAGGCAATACAGCGGCCTGTGTCCGGTGTCGTCGAAGGCGGTGGCAGCGTTTTCCACTCCCTGGCTGGAGAGCCCGTAGAGCTTGATCAGGTCCGCGTGCGAGGTCACGACCACCCGTGCCCCTTTCTTCCGGTATGCATCGATGCAGCTCACCGCAATGGCCGCCCCCTGCGCGGGATCGGTGCCTGTGCCCGGCTCGTCCAGGAGCACGAGGTCCCCTTCGGCGAGCCCTTCATAGATCTTTTTGAGCGAGAGCGCATGGGCCGTAAACGACGACAGGCCGTGCTGAATGTCCTGGTTCGTGTCCATCTCCACCCAGATCGTGCCCACCGGATAGATCACGGAGTTTTCCTTTGCCGGAATGGCAAGTCCGCTCTTTGCCATGAGCATCAGAAGCCCCAGCGTCTTGAGGGCCACGGTCTTGCCGCCCGCGTTCGGACCTGAGATGATGAGGCAGTCCTTGTCGCCGGGCATCCGGATGTCGAGCGGCACGGTCCGATTCCTCCCCAGCCGGTTAAGGAGCACGGGGTGCCGCGCGCCCTCGATCTCGATCCCTTCCCTGGAGAGCCCCGGAATGACGGCATTGTGTTTGATTGCCCAGCAGGCGCTCGCATGGATCAGATCGAGCCGGCCGTATGTCTCGAGGTTTTCCCGGATGGCCGCGCCGTGCGCGAGGATCAGCGAGGTCAGGTCCCTTAAGATCCCGATCTCCTCTTCTTTGATGTCGGATCGTATCTGATTGAGGGTGTTGTTCTCGTCCACCACTGCCAGGGGCTCTACATAGGCGGTCTTGTTGCTGCGGGAATAGTCGTGGGTGATGCCCTTGATATGGCTGCCGTAGTCGTGCCTCAAGGGGATCACATACCGCTCGTTGCGGACCGTGACCAGGTCTTCCATGACCATGGCCTGCTTCTTCAGGCCGTCCATGATATTCGAGAGTTTTTCAAGGATGGCCGCCCTCAGCGTCCGCGCCTGCTTGCGGAGTCTCCGTAAGACAGGGCTCGCGGAATCCGAGATCTCCCCGGTGGGAAGGAGCGTGGAGTTGATCTCGAAGGGGATGTCCTCCAGAGGCTCCATGAATGCGGCCAGAGAGGCCAGGGCGCTCCCCGCCTTTTCCATGTTGTGCTTGACGCGATTAGTATCAGTGATCACCCCTGCCACCATGACGATATCCTTGCCCTCGAGTATGACGCCCTCATGAATATCCAGAAGCTCCCTGATATCAGGGACCGCGGAAAAGCCGGTCTCTTCCCCTGACATCACCAGGGAGATCATCTCGCCGAGCAGGGCCCATCGCCCGCGCACCTCGACCCAGGAGTCGAGCGGACCCAGCTTGTCCGCGGCGCTGGACCCCATGTCGGACGCCACGAACGACCGGATGTAGCTTTTCAGCGCGGAAAACTCGAGCAGATCCTCTTCCATGAGCACACAGGTACACCGGCGGCCGAGCCGGTATTGTTTGTCAGAATCTAAAAAAAGGAATCAGTGCAGTAACTGCGAAACGATGCTGTTCACCTTTTTGCCGTCAGCCTGAGCCCCCACCTCTGCCATGGTCTTTTTCATGACCAGGCCGAAATCCTTTTTCGTGGCAGAGGTCTCGGAAATGATCCGCCTTGCAACAGACGTAATCTCCTCGTCGCTGAGCTGCTCGGGCAGGTATGACTTCAGGATGGCGAGGTTCTGCTCCTCAGCGGCTGCAAGATCCTCTCTGCCGCCCTGCTTGTACTGATCGAGGGATTCGTTCACCTGCTTCATCTGGGTGCGCAGAATCTGGATCTGATCCTGTTCGCTCAATTCGTGCTTCAACTCGACCTGCTTGTATTTGAAGGCAGACATAATCATACGAAGGCAGGAGACTTTCTGTTTTTCTCCTGCCTTCATGGCTTTCCCCAAGTCAGACTTGATGGTATCGACAAGCATCAGTAGTATGACCTCATCTTGTGCATTCTCTTTAAGGCTCTTTTGCGAGCAGCGATCGCTTTTCTCTTTTTCTTCACGCTCGGCTTCTCGTAGAATTCGCGCTTGCGAACCTCTGAGAGAACACCCGCTTTTTCGACCTGCTTTTTGAAGCGTTTGAGTGCGCCCTCAAAAGGCTCGGTATCCCTAACTCGTATGCCAGGCATTCGTTTATGTACACCCCCCCTCTGTGGTGAAAGTGGTTTTTCAAGAGATAGAATCTATATAGGAAGAGCGTATGGAATGTCAAGAAAGTATGTGATGAAGGAGAACGTGCAGGAGAAGACGCCCCAATCCTCAGAGAATAATCCCGGAATGACGTGAGCACTCCCGGGCTCGCCTCCCCGCTGACAGATTCTGGAACCTGCTCCTGCACGCCCCGCCGGCGAATTGCCGGTGAATCAGTTCTGGGGCAGCTCGGATGTGCAGTGACCGCAGCGAACCGCCTTGATGGGAATCGGGGAGAGACAGTAGGGACAGTCCTTGGTCTTGGGTTCGGCAGCCTTTCGGAATCCGTTGACTACTTTGACGAGAAAGAACACGGCAAAAGACACGATCAGGAACGAAACCACCACATTGATGAACTGCCCGTAGTTCAGCGTCACCGCCGCAACCGCTTTGGCCTGGGCCAGAGTGGCATATGGACCGGCGGCACTGCCTTGCTTGATCACGAGAAAGAGGTCGGTAAAGTCTACGTTGCCAAGCAGCAGTCCAATGGGCGGCATGATGACATCATCCACAAGTGATTTGACAATCGTACCGAATGCAGCGCCGATGATAATGCCCACTGCCATGTCCACCACGTTGCCCTTCATAGCAAATTCTTTGAATTCCTTAAGCATATTGCATCTCCTTTGCCTGTAATGTCACACGTTGAACCAGTGTTAACGAAAAAAGTTGAAGAACCCGGTCCCTGCCGCGACAGCGAAAGGTTCAGCAGGGGCCGGCTGCAGATGATTGTTATTCAATGGGCTCGAACTCGATCCTCCTGTTTTTCGCCCTCCCCTGCACGGTATCGTTTGAGGCGACAGGGATCGACATGCCGTAGCCCCGTACCGTGAGCCTGTCTCCAGCCACGCCGGCGGCGATGAGATACGATCTCACCGCATTGGCCCGGGCTTCGGAGAGCCTCTGATTTAATTCCTCCGGGCCGACGTTGTCCGTATGTCCCTGGACTTCCAGCCTTATGTCGGGATATGCTGTCATGTACCTGGCCACCCCGTCGAGCACCGGATGGCTCTCCGGCTTGATCGCGGATTTGCCGGTGTCGAAGTAGATGCTCTCAAAGCTGTAGGTGCCCCGCTCCGTAATCTCGGCCTGTGTCGGTACGGGACATCCTCTGGTGTCCACCTTGGTCCCTGCCGGTGTTCCGGGACACCTATCGTGATAGTCCGGCACCCCGTCGCCGTCGCTGTCTACAGGACAACCATCAGGGTCCACGGCGACGCCTCGGGGTGTATCCGGGCACGCATCCCTGCTGTCAGGCACCCCATCGCCATCGCTGTCGCTGTCTGCAGGAGGGGCCGGGACTGGAGCCGGGAGAACGGGGGCGGCCCCGGGTTCGACGGCCTTTTTCTCGCCGCCGAACAGCAGTGCAAGGCCGAACGTGTAGAGCAGGTTGTGATTCGAGGTGTCTCCCTCTCCCCTGAAGTTCATCACATGCCTGACATCGGCACGAAAAGCCACGTCAGGATTCACGAAATACTTGAGTCCGATACCGTAGTCTAAAGCGAAATCGTTGTCCCGGCCGCTGCCCCTGGGCCTGCTGTCGAAGGACATCATGCCCAGGCCCGCCGCAAGATAGGGGACCGTTTTTCCACATGGCGACAGGCCATCGAGATGATAGAGCCCCTCGAGACGGTAAAGATCGACGGGGCCGTCGACCCTTCCGGCCGGAGTATCGCGCGTGGAATCGATACGGCCATAGGAGAGCTCGGCCGCAAAGTTTCGAGAAAGATGATACCCGAGCCCCAGCCCTACGATCGTATCATTGTTGTAATCGAGATCGTTGTCGAAAAGGACTCTGCCGAAAAACGGGCTCACGGTTAGTGCCCCTGTGCGGTTTTCCGCACATACCGCGGTCGCGTACAGAAAAAAGAGAATGCATGCAACCGCCGCCACAGGCCTTACTGTCCGAATCAATTCCATATGACCTCCTAGTCTTTTAATAAAGAGTCTTTAATATTTCAATACTCTTATACTGTGGAAAATAAATTAATCAACTGGGCAAGGGGGGTGGAGCGATTCGAAAAACATCAGCCCGGGGGGAGAGGATAGGTGTGCGCCTCAGTGGCCATGGATGGCAGCGGCAACGCCGTCGTCGTCCGGGGACAGAATGACGGGAGCAATGATAGGATATTCATGAGCGAGTATCGGTTCTGGGAAGAATAACCATGTTTTATTGGTGCGAGAGAAGGGACTCGAACCCCCACGGATTGCTCCACTGGATCCTAAGTCCGTACCGGATATCAAGGGGATAGGGTATCAAACCCTGTCCCCTCCTTGCTTTATAGGTAATGAATCCATTATCCCCTCAAATCTGTATGTTTGGTTATTTTAGGTCTTTTTTGATGATGTTTGGGCGTGGCAGTTACAGATTTGGTTACATTTTTTTATGTGAAGATGGCCCATGTTTAGATGCCTTGGATTATTTATCTCAGTCATACCTAGTCTAATTTTTGACATGATAAATTATTTATGTTTATTTGCTTATGATTGATTATACTCACTCTGTAACTTCTTATGTGAACATTTAGGAGGTATCTGATGAAGAAACTATACGATCTTTTTATCCTAATGAATTTACTAGTCATAGTAAGTTGCACCTCATCCTATCCAAAGCAACCCTTGAAGGAAGGAGATTTACCAAGATACGAAGGATACATTACACCTATAACTATACCCATTAGTCTGTTTTACAAACCATGTTCTTATAAAACACACGTAATATTTGAAGATTACTCTGACCAAACATTTTTCAACAAGAAATGCGTAACGAATACAAATTCTAGGACGACTGTTGAAAGACTAGGAGAATCCTTGATTTGGGAAATCAATTTGATGAAATTGGCATCAAAAGAACTCAACTATTCTGATTCACATACACCCCTAATACATATGCGATTATTAACCGATCAGCTTGGCCGTGTAAAAGAACATGAAGTGAGTTCACCAGCTTTGGAGGAGCATAATTTCCCAAAAGAAGCAATCGGGACATTTATTGAAACGGTTCAACCCCTTGTGTCTAGTATAATATTACCTTTATCAGATAAAACTATAATCTCGGGTGATGCACTGGGAATTTATTACATTGATAGGGAAGATTTAAAGCGCACCATAAGTAATAAGATAAATCAGGGCTTAAAAGAAAGGGCTATTGAAGATCTTTCCCAAATAATTGAACTAGAATGGGAGGATTGTGGTGTTATAGTTGAAGGCTACTGCTACTTCGGTAACACGAAGTGTATACTTGCTACACTTGATTGCAGTTCCTCTTTATATATTTATGGTGCACCATTTATAGATCTAAGGATAAAAGGCTACTATATAGTAGACCCGGAAACTTTTTTAATTATCAAATCAGAGGTTATGACAATAGACAAGAGTCTTAATATGCCTACATCTCTTCATTCCACGACATCCGAGTTAATTGATTAATTCATTAAATATTTTGAATTTTAAAGGAAATAATTTTCTATTATAAATCGATTGAGCCCGTACAGAGAGAAGGGGAGTACTGTTACCGTACGTACGACTACCACCATCCATCAGAGGGTACCCCGGTGGGGCGAACCATTAGGAACTAGTCCGTACGCCGGTCTGTTCTTGTAGTCATTCCCTTTACATCATTCCAGGTAAAGAATTGCCACTATCCTGTATGGGGTGGATGCGTCTGACTTCAACCCATACTGCCCAAGCTGCGCGGCATTGGCAAAAACGTTCGGTGTGTTGCTCAAGACACTTACCCTCTATCCATTAGGCTTGCATTGTATGCTTACCACTCTTCTACCCCAAACCATACTACTTACAATATAATATAAAATGTCAATTTTCAACCTGCTGTAATCAATGGCTTTACTATTAGTCAATCGACTAATTATGTCCCCGTGCAACAGTATATTCAGGGATAGAAGTATTTAACACCAGAGGAAAGGATAACCGGATATGTGAGTTGTGCAACAGTATAGGTAGAGATGGAAAAACATAACCACAGAACAAAGGAGAATAGAGCATGAATGAAAAACTATTATCAAAACAGCAGGCAGCAAGATTTCTTGGAATCAGTGCATTGAAGCTCGACAACCTGAGGCGGGATGGGGAAGTTGCTTACATCAAAATCGGCACTCGGGTTCTGTTCAGTACGGAAGATCTTCAGGGCTTCATCGAGAGAAACCGGCATGAACCTACCGTCTGCGCCACGGACCCCGAAGGCAAGCCTACCCGCAAGGATGCATAACCCAATGGAAACGATCATCCATAACAAATCAGGCGCAATGAAAGTCAAGCTCAACAGGCGGCAAGCTATCCGTGAGAGATGCCTTGACTGTTCAGCCGGGAGCACGAAGGATGTAATCGAATGCCACATCACAGATTGTGCCCTCTATCCTTTCAGGATGGGCAGGGGAAAGCAGAATCCGAAAGACAGAAACAGGGCGATTCGGTCTTACTGTCTGTGGTGCTGTGCAGTACAGCCTTCAGAAGTTCGTCTGTGCCCAAGTAATGACTGCCCACTTCACCCCTTCAGGCAGGCAAGAGAAAATCACCAGAATGCCCTTCTTTCACAAAAAAACATCACCGGCAGGGGTGTTTCTGACACCGAACAGGAGGTGCGTATATGATTAGTCACCTTGACTACAGCGCACCCCGAGCCCGGCATGGCATCGAGGGGTGTGAAGCAGTAAACAGGAATAACGCTTATCTATCAACAGGTTTGTGCCCTGTCAACGGAGCAGATCTGCTTTCATCACTCTTTGAAGGGTGCCAAGGATCTATCAATGTGAGAGCACTTCGCAAAGACGAACCGGCCAGGAGCGAATTCTATCCAATAGATAACTTCAGGTGGTTGTCTGGTGTCATTGACAAATACCGTGAATACAATCTCTATTTTGGGGTTGCGACACGAGGGCACGGTAATGGGAAGAAAGAAGGAATCACATGCATACCCGCAGTCTGGGCAGACATCGACTTTAAGAACACACCACGGGAGAAAGCTGATAGGCTTCTCAGCGAGCTTCCGGTCAAGCCTTCGGTTATCATCGAATCGGGCGGCGGGTACCATGTTTACTGGTTTCTCAAGGAGCCCGCAGGTGCAGAGGACATCCCCATGGTTGAGGCTGTCAACAGGAAGCTGGCATTCTTCCTGGAGGCTGATTTCGGTGTCTGTGATGCGTCTCACATTCTAAGGATACCGGGAACACTCAACCATAAATATAACCCTGCGCGGACTATAACAGTTAAGAACAATACCGGAGCACGGTATAACCTGGAAGAGTTTGATTTTCTCCCTGAGGTGCCAGAAAATCAGGAGGATGAAAATCGAGGGCAGAACTTTGATATTGAAAAACTCTTTGAGTGCAGCTTCATCAAATGGTGTAGCGACAAGCCCGAAGAGGTGTCAGAGCCCCTATGGTATGCGATGGTGTCCAATGTGGCGCGGGTATCTCCCGGCGGGCCGGATCTCGTGCATGAACTATCACGAAGATATCCAGGATACTCCAAGAAAGAAACGGATCAGAAGATCCTTCATGCACTGAACAGCGCAGGACCTCACACATGCAAGTACATCAGGGTGAATGGTTATAAATACTGCACGGATTGCGGAGTAAAGACCCCTATTAAACTGCTGGCGAGGAACGGACTACCGGCAGCAGGGAGTGATTCACCGGTAGAGTGGATGGAACTCGTGCCTCTGAATGACTGCAGGGCACCAGAGATCCCCAATGACATTCTCCCCGGATGGGCAGGTGATTTCACGCGGGAAGCTGCACGTTCTATTCAAATCCCTTATCCCATGGCGCTTGCGTCAGTTCTCGGTGCCTTGTCTCTGGCGGCAACCAGCATTGTCAAATGCATCCATGTGGGACCGGGGCACGTTGAGACACCGAATCTCTATCTATTCGCTCCATTGCCTTCCGGTGAGCGTAAGACAGGCATGGTGGGAACGGCCACCAATCCACTGCATGAGTGGGAGACCGAGCAGGCAGAATTCAAAGCTGATGAGATAAGGGCAGCACAGAGCCGGAGAAAAACCCAAGAAAAGATAATCGAGGGTATGAGGAACAAGGCTGCAAAAGCTTCTAAGGATGAAGAACGCAGGACGCTTATCGAGAATATAGCAGCGCAGGAAGTAGCTCTTGAGGATATCCCTGCTCTTCCTCGGTTGCTTGCCGATGACGCAACACCGGAGAGCTTGCCGAGGATACTAAAGGCACAGGGCGAGGTCCTGGGTATCATCTCAAGCGAGGGCGGTATTTTTGATATTTTTGGAGGTAGATATTCAAGGAATGGAATCCCGAACCTTGACCTGCTTTTGAAAGCCCACAACGCAGAGTCCTATCGCGTTGATCGTATCGGCAGAGAACCTATCGCCTTGACCAATCCGAGGCTTGCGGTATGCATCTGTCCGCAGCCGGACGTGCTTCTTTCGATGGCAGACAAGCCCGGTTTCCGTGGCCGCGGACTTCTGGCAAGGTTCCTGTACTTCTTCTCCGAGTCACAGATTGGGTATAGGAACATATCCCCGGACCCGATGCCGGACAGTGTGACCAGGGAATACACTACTCGCATTAAGGCTCTGCTTGATATGCGGGGGACGAATCTTGAGCTGACACTCTCACCGGCGGCAAAGGCCCTATGGCTTCAATTCGCGCAGGTAGTAGAAGAGCAGATGAGACCCGGGGGGGAGTTTGAGCACTTCAGGGATTGGGCAGGTAAGCTCTCTGGACAGGCTGCACGGTTGGCTGGAGTGTTTCACTGCATTGAAGCACGGCTTCCAGGCTCCTTGGTTGTATCGGATGAAATCATGAGTCGTGCCTTGTCTCTTGCGGCACTACTCGCAGACCACGCGAAAGTGGCGTTCTCAACCATGGGCAGTGACCCGGCAACCGAAGTAGCACTGGCTATCCTTGGTTGGATACAGCGCAAGGAGCGAGACAAGTTCACTCTTCGGGACTGCTTCCGTGATCTCGATGGCCGATACAAGAACACTTCAGAACTCAAACCCGGCCTAGCGGTGCTCATCGAGCGCGGATACATCAAGGACATAGGAATGGAGAAGACTGGAGGAAGACCAAAAGGCCCTTACTTCGTGGCAAATCCCGCAGTCATAGGGGGTGACAAATGAGCTTTTCAGCGCAGTGGTTTTCAAAATTAGACTCTAAGGACAATAAGGACAAAAGGGACATAACTAAAGAAAGGGAGGCTTTTGTCCCTTCTGTCCCTTTTGTCGGGAAGAGTGGAAATTTAAAAATTGACCAGTGGGGAAACCACGCGCACCTTGTGGAATGGTTCTTACAGGTGAAGGATTCCTTGCCCCGCGAGCGGTTCATCTATGACCAGGGTGACGGATGGCAAGTCATATGGGCTACCCCGGCGGCATCATATGAGAACCTTGCAGCGGAGATTGAGAAAGGCCCCGGTAATCAGTGGGACGCTGAAGTCAGGAGTATCCTGGAGCAATTATACAATAGGTTTGCCAATGCAGGCTCTCGGGAGAATGGCATAAGGAAAACAGAGAAAGCGGGTACAGTCTAGTTACATGAAGTTACAAGGTGCTGATATCACAGGAAATAAGAAGGCGCACAGGATTCCCAATCCAATGAGCAAGCGCCTTTATACAATCAAGGAGGCGGCTGTCTACCTTGGGAGACCTGTCTGGGGTATCAGATCACTCATATGGGATGGGAAGATTCGCTACATTCAGGATGGAAGGAAGTACTACCTGGATGTGAAAGACATGGATGCATATATCGAGACCCAGAAAAGGATATTCACATAGAGGCATATATTTAAATAGAGTGAAATTATGCTTGTTTCTTGCCTTCCAAGAGGGTATAAAAAAAACGGATCGGCAAGATGTTGGTAGCATCTCACCGATCCTGACCACACGCTTAAAAGAGGTAAGCGAATGGCTATCATTCATGTAACGTTTTTCCTATCTGGAATCAATTCAAAAGCCGTCAATGCTCTTACCCTGCGTGTTCAGTTTGAATCAAACCCCGCAAGGGGATGAAGGAGGATCTTCTTATGGAAGAGAAAAAGGCAGTAGAGAGGGCGGTACAGGTCACAATCACGGATGAGCACCTTGACAAGATGACAAGGCTTCAAGACGGGGCTTTCGAGATTGGCCGTCTGATGGACGGATTCGATCTGATTTACAGAACGGTGAGAGATAAGTTTTCCTGTGAGGGTGAATACTCCGACGAAGAAGACGGCTTGCACGTTATCTTTGAGCAGTTAATCAGCCGTACCAGGGAATTTGCTGAACGCATGGAGCGTGAGGCCCTGGAAGTATGGGGCGGTTTCCATACCATTCTGGAGGCGGCAGAGAAGGCCGGGAAGACCACCACAGAGGCGGGGGTATGATATGGCGAGGAAAACGGAGTTTACCCCGATGAGAAAGGCGCTCCAATCGGGCAAGATAACACCCGAAGACCTGAACAGCCTTCGTGAAGCCCTGTTCTTCGATATCATGGGGTGTCTGGTAAGGATGCAGAGCAAATGCAGGGCTTGCGGCCTTGAGCCCGAAGAGGTGTGCTTATCGTTCGACCACCCGAACGAGACTAAGCGCAAACACTATGCGAGCGTATCTTTAAGAATTGGATAAGGGGGGCAGCATGGAATATTCTTTAACCCAGATTGAGGAAGGCAAGAGTGGCTTCGTGGTATCTACCATTAACCCCTATCGCATCCTTGCCAAGACGGGCTCAAGGAAGACAGCGGAGCTTTGTCAAAGCGCGATAGAGGCGGCGATTGATACCCTCACCACAAAATGGCCGGATCAGGACAGAAGACCGCACAGACGGCTTGTCACCGGAAAAAAGCCCAAGCTGGGAGTAATACCCGGCGGCAATGGATGATTCATAATCTTATCTCCGGGATAGGCAACGCGAGCCGAAAAGGGAAACCCTATCCCCTGCCCGGAGATGCACTCTAGGGAAGAAAGCGAGGGTACTTTCATGGGATGTATTTACAAACGGGGTAATATCTACTGGATCAAGTATTACAGGAACGGGAAGCCGTACCAGGAATCGACCAAAAGTGAGAAAGAGACAGAAGCGAGGAATCTCCTTAAAAAAAGAGAAGGTGAGATAGCAGAGGGTAAGATTCCGGGCATCGTATTTGGCAAGGTGAAGTTCGATGACCTCGCTAAAGACCTTCTCTCTGATTATCGGATTAACGGTAAAAAATCTCTGGACAGGGTGGAATACAGCATAAAACATCTCAAGAAGCATTTTGAGGGCGTGAGGATACCGGAGATCACCACGCCACGGATTAACAAATACATTGAAGCCCGGCGCCAGGAAGGTGCAGAGAACGGCACGATTAACCGGGAACTTGCAGCACTCAAGAGGATGATGAACATCGGGGCAAAGCAGACACCCCCCCGCGTTGACCGTGTGCCCTATATCCCCATGCTGAAAGAGAACAACGTAAGGAAGGGATTCTTTGAGCATGTTGATTTCATTGCACTGCGGGACACTCTGCCCCATTTCCTGAAGGGCTTTGTAACCTTTGGTTACAAGACAGGGTGGAGAAAATCCGAGATCGAAACCCTTACATGGTCACAGGTTGACCGTGAACAGGGTATCGTCAGGCTGGAACCGGGAGACACGAAGAACGATGATGGACGGACCGTGTATCTCGATTCCGAGCTGCAGGAAGTCTTCAAGGCTCAATGGGAGAAAAGGAAGGCGGCAAAGAAGATTCTGCCCTATGTCTTCCCGAACGAAGACGGCACGGACCGGATAAAAGACTTCCGGGGATCATGGGAGAAGGCTTGCAAAAAAGCCAACATCGGGAAGCGACTTTTCCATGACATGCGCCGGACCGCTGTCCGTAATATGGTAAGATCAGGCATCCCTGAAAGAGTTGCCATGATGATCTCCGGGCACAAGACACGGACCGTGTTCGACCGTTACAACATCGTTAATACCGATGATCTCAAACGGGCCGCAGCAAGGCAGGAAGCATATCTTGAAAGCCAAGTGGTTACAAAAACGGTTACAACCGTCGATTTTTCTCAGAAAGCCGATTCAGGGAACAACGATAAATCTCTTGCATTATCGAGGTAATGCGAGAGAAGGGACTCGAACCCCCACGGGAAACCCCACTGGATCCTAAGTCCAGCGCGTCTGCCAGTTCCGCCACTCTCGCCTGGGTAATCTATGGAAATTGTGGGTCGCTTTGTCAAGAACATTTCGGAATGCGATAGGGGCGATCGATTAGGTTGAACAAGGGCCCGGCATCGGATGCCGGGCCTTATCTTGCGGAGAGTGTCGGCTAAGCCCAGCTGATGAGCCCGGAATCAATGGGACATACGAGGTTCGTGTGGCTGGGCAGAATCCGCACCGTGTATCCGAACCTCCCGGTTTTTTCACACTGGATGCGTGTCTGGAAAACATGATCCCCCTTGCCCAGTTCACCGCCGTGCTCCATCGCAGCCTTGCTGATGTCGCAGAGGTTTCCGCCGTTGTCGATGCGGCCGTAATAGGCCTGGACATTCACATCTGAAGGCTTGATCGTCCCCAGGTGCACGGTCGCCTTGAGAACGATCTCGCCGTGGACCTCGACCTCCTCGCCGCCGGAATGGTCGAAGTCGGTAATCCGCACCTGATTCCAGCTCTTTCTCAGATTGCTCAGCCAGGAGACCAGCTCTCTGGCATTCAGGTAGCCGTCGGCGCCGAGCTTCCGGGAACGAAGCCCGGCCTCCACATAGCACCGGTCGGTGTACTCTTCGACCATGCGGTTGGAATTGAACTGCGGGCACAGGACTCTCATAGACCGCTTCATCATGGCGATCCAGCCGCGGGGCAGGCCATCGAGTCCGCGGTCGTAGAACAGCGGGATGATCTCTTGTTCCAGGAGATCGTAGATGGCCTTGCTCTCCACCTCGTCCTGGTACTGGAGATCCTCGTACACCTCCCCGTTGCCGATGGACCAGCCGAGATCAGGGTCATAGCCCTCGACCCACCAGCCGTCCTGCACGCTGAAGTTCAGGGCCCCGTTGGCTGTAGCCTTCATGCCCGACGTGCCGCAGGCCTCCAACGGCCTCCGGGGATTGTTCAGCCAGATGTCCACTCCCTCCACAAGGTACCGGGCGATGTTCATGTTGTAGTCTTCGATGAAGACCACCCGGCTGCGGAAGGGTTCTTCCCGGGCGATGTGGGTGATGCGCTGGATGATGGCCTTGCCCTCGTGATCCCGCGGATGGGCCTTGCCCGAGATGATGATCTGTACCGGCAACTCCGTGTTGGAGATGATCTTCTTGAGGCGCTCGATGTCGTGGAACAGCAGGAGCCCTCGCTTGTAGGTCGCGAACCTCTTTGCGAAGCCGATGGTCAGGGCATCGGGGTGCAGGGTCTCCATGGCCCGCCTGATATCATTGGGCTTGCCGCCCCGGGCCTCGATCTGCCTTGCCAGGCGCCTGCGGGAGAACGCCACCAGGCGCTCGCGCCTGCGCTGGTGCGTGGACCAGAGTTCGGCGTCCGGGATGTCGTCGATCCGCTCCCACACCTTCTGGTTGTCCGGGTCCTCTTTCCACTTGGGACCCAGGTATCTCTCGAAGAGATCCGCCATATCGGAGGATATCCACGAGGGGATATGAATACCGTTGGTGATGGATGAGATGGGGATATCCTCGCCGGTGTCGGGCCAGATTCCCTTCCACATGTCTCGCGACACCTTGCCATGCAGCTTGCTCACACCGTTTCGATAGGCGGAGTTCTTGAGCGCGAAGATGGTAGCCCCGAAGTTTTCCTTGCCGTCGAAGGGGTTCATCCTGCCCAGGGCCAGAAAATCCTGCCATCCGATGCCCAGGCTCTCGACGTAGCCCTTCAGGTATTTTTCCATGAGGTTGATCTCGAACACGTCGTTGCCCGCCGGCACCGGGGTGTGGGTCGTGAACACGAGCGACGCCCTCACCACCTCACGGGCCGTGGCGAAATCGAGTCCGTGGCCCTGCATGAGCATTCCTATGCGTTCGAGTCCCACCAGAAAGGAATGGCCCTCGTTCATATGATAGACCATGGGATCGATCTTAAGCGCCTGCAGGGCCCTCATGCCGCCTATTCCCAGGACGATCTCCTGGCGGAGCCTGTCTTCCATGTTCCCGGCATAGAGCCCGCCGGTGATGTTGCGGTCGTCTAAATGATTCTCTTCCAGGTTCGTATCCAGGAGATAGAGCGGGATCCTTCCCACCTGGCAC
This sequence comes from Deltaproteobacteria bacterium, assembly GCA_023230665.1. Lineage (GTDB taxonomy): Bacteria > Desulfobacterota > Desulfomonilia > UBA1062 > UBA1062 > Phosphitivorax. Next base: position 16,861 of record JALNWY010000010.1, on the reverse strand, counting down.
CTCCATATCTGGACGAAGCACTTTCTCCCCCCGAGATCGACGGAGACCTTCACGGGCTTGCCGTCTTTGCCGGTCTCCAGGGTGAGCACCATGTGGTAGAAATCGTTGTTGGTCGATTCTTCCTGCTGCCAGCCGTCCCAGCTCAGGTACTGGGTGAAGTACCCGTGCCGGTACATCAGACCCACCCCACACAGGGGCAACCTCAGGTCGCTTGCGCTCTTGAGATGGTCTCCGGCAAGGATGCCCAGGCCCCCTGAGTAGATAGGCAGGCTCTCCGTAAGGCCGAACTCCATGGAAAAATAGGCAATGGTGAAATCGATGGGCTGGGACAGGAGAAAGGAATACACTCCCTTCTCGGACATGTAGTCCTCTAACGCATCGGCTGTCCTTTTCATCTGAGAAAGGAACCCGTCATCCTCCATGAGGTCCATGATTCTCCCCTGGGAGATGCTGGAGAGCATGTCCACGGGGTTGTGCCCGGTCTTCTCCCAGAGATCTCTGTCCATGTGCCGGAAGAGCTTCAGGACCTGCTGGTTCCAGCCGAACCATACATTGTACGCCAGATCGAGAATCGGGCTTAAGGTTTCGGGAAGAGCGGGCACGACTCGGAATGACTTAATCTTCATGAAATCCCCTTTTGTGAGACGGATTGTCTCTCCTCATACAAAACCAAAACCTTTGCACAGCCCTCTATCAGGGCCTGCGAAAAAACATGCCGGTGATTGAGAAACGCGAGTGATGCCAATTACAAAAATTTCTTTATCATTTCTAACGGCAGAGAATGCACTGTCTGCCTCTTCCCACGATCACGCCATGCTGCATCAGTATGCGAGATCGTTCGTGGTGAGCCCGTGGAGACCAGTGCTACGCTTCTCGCTGTTCATGTAGGCAGGGCCCGACTCTTGCCGGCTCGGGCCCCCCGCCGCATATCCGTGTTCCCGTGATATCGTGATTGATTTCCTCATGTTTAGAGACCATCCTTCACGATCTTATTCGCCTTTGCCGCCGCCTCGGTCGAGGAATATCCCTGAATAAGTTTCTTGAGGATGATATTCCCTGTCTCGCTGTCGCCCATTTTATGAAATGCCATGCCCTGCTTGAGAAGGCAGTCGGGCACCTTCTGACTCTTCGCGTATTTCTTGGCCACCAGGTCGTACTTCAGTACCGCGTCTTCGTACTTGCCTTGAGCGTACAGCGTTTCGCCTATCCAGAAATGGGTCTCGGCGGCAAGCGCCGGCTCCGGATTCGAGGAGAGGAACGAGCTGAAATCGCTCAACGCTTCCGGAAGTTTGCCGGCCCGGTACTTCTCCACGCCGGTTTCAAAGAGAGACTTCCGAGGCTGGGCCTGCACCAGAAAGAGGGCCCTGAGATCTTCCATCTCCTTTTCTATGGCGCTCAGCCGCTCTTCGCCGGCCTTGCCGGCCATCCCTGCGCCCGAGGCGTTCCTGATCTCCTCGATGCTCCCCTGGAGCGAGAACATCTGCTCACGGAGTTCGTTGAGGCGGGCCTGGAGCTCTGCCTGCTGCCCCAGACCCTGTTCCACGAGACGGTCCTTTTCCTTGACCTTCGCTTCCGCCTTGACGAGCCGCGTCTTGATCGAGTCGACCTCCCACCGTAGGGCCTGGAGATCCTGCTGGGATGCGCACCCCAGCAGGAGCAAAGGAAGGAAGAAAAAGGGAAGCAACCTTTTCATGCCATCACGCCATCAAGAGCTCAGTTCCCCAGAATGCGGAACTCGGCCCTTCTGTTCAGCTTCCACGCATCCTCGCCGCTGCCCAATTCAAGCGGCTTCTCCTCACCGTAGCTGATGATGGACACCCTGTCCGGATTGATGCCGAGGAAGATGAGATAATCCTGCGCGGATTTGGCCCTGCGCTCGCCCAGCGCCAGGTTGTACTCACGGGTGCCCCGCTCGTCGCAATGTCCTTCGATGCGCACATTCAGGTTAGGGTGGGCGTTGAGGAAACTGGCTTTCTCGGCAAGGACCTTTCTCGCATCAGCCGTGAGATTGAATTTGTCGAATTCGAAGTAGATCCTGTCCTGCTCGAACTTCGCGAGTTCCTCTTCCATGGCCTGCGGCGCAGCGGACACATCCCCTTCTGATCCCGGCATATCGAGCTCCATGTCAGGCGTGCCGGTGATCACCTCTTCCTGTGAGGGGGGAGTCGGCCCTTCCACCTGCTGAACCCCATGCTTCGCACATCCGGAAATAAAAAATATAAGCGATACCAACGCCATCAGCCCAACCACTCTTTCTGCGTTCCTCATTTCATCCTCCTTGGTAGTTCCTTACTTTGTACTGAGGAAATCAGCAATTCGCGACTCCTCTAGCCTGCCCATAAATTACCTTAAACTTAAACCAGGTCAAGCAGAAAATATCGGGCGGCATGCCGGCTTACGGCCATACTCTAATCCCCTGGCTTGGGAAAACCTGCTACCGTTCACACTGAAGGGAGCCGGCTTTTCTAAGCCTGTATGGGCCTGAAACCCGATCATGTCGCACGCAAATGCCCCTGGTTTTGCCCAACCCTTATACCCTATTCCATCAGAGGAGACCAGCAGGGCTCGGTGAATCCCCCGGTATCGGTCACCCGTACCACAGAGGTCCCCATGAAATCAGTGACATAGATATTCCCGTCCGAAGAGCTGAAGGCCACGAGCCTCCCGTCGGGCGAGAAGGTGGGGGACTCGTCCCCTCTCCCGGTGCCGGGAAGCACCTTCATCCTCGTGCCGTCGGTCTTGATGAGGGCGATATGGAAGCGCCGGTCCTCTGCAAGATGAATGAACGCGATCATGTCTCCTTTGGGCGAGAACACGGGCTCGGAATTATAGCTTCCCTGAAAGGTGAGCCGCTCCACTTTCTTGGTCACCAGATCCATGACATAGATCTGGGGCGTACCGGCGCGCGACGAGCAGAAAGCAAGTTTCCGGCCGTCAGGGGAAATCGACGGGGAGATGTCCGTGGCCCAGCTCCTGGTGAGACGTTCGGGCGCTGTGCCGCCCCCCAGCGGCGCGATATAGATCTCGGGGTCCCCGTCTTTGGACAGGGTATAAGCAATCCTGGTGCCCGTGGGGTCAAAGCACGGGGTGACGTTGATGCCCTTGTGTGATGAGAACAGCTCCACCTTGTAGGTCCGCACGTCAAGGATATAGAGATCAGGATTGTTTTTCCAGTAGGAGACGAATGCGATCTTCTTACCGTCGAAAGACCAGGCAGGGTTCAGCACGAGGTCGCCCCCGCCCTTGATCGCAGCCCCGCCGGTTCCGTCGCACCACATGGTGTAGAGCTGTTTCTTCTTGCTCACCTTCTGAACAGCGACGATCTTGGAGGAAAAGATGGGCTCGAGGCCCAGGGCCTTCTGCATCAGGGCGTCCATAAAGGCATGAACCCCCCGGTGCACGGAGTCGGCCTTGGTGGTGTAGACAGTGTTGAGCACGGCCCGGGCGGTCGAGACCTCCACGGCCTGCACTGCGAGATTGACCTGGGCGCCCTGGCGCTCGACCCGCGCCGCAACGGCATAATCCGCGCCGATGAGCGCCCAGTCCTTGAGGGTCCCCGGCTCGATAAAGCTTATGGGGCCCGGATTGATATACCCTTTCGGGTCCAGGAGGCTAAACGCGCCGGTTATCTCAAGATCCTTGGCGCACTGGGACCACACGGAATCCGCCAGCTCTTTGGGCCCGGCAAAGGCGGGCATGGCGACCTTCATCCGTTTGAATCCCCGGGCCTCGATGTCGATGTGAACACGCTGGGCCCCGAGAACAGAGGGGAAAACCACGGCAAGGACTATCATGAGGCTGAGAATCTTCTTCATCTATCTGACTCCTTTGGGCGGGGTGAACGACATGGTGACCTCCACGCTGCTCTGTCCGGCAATGAGGATGAGAGGCGGCTGCGGAAGCTTGCTTACGCTGCTGAGCGCCAAGTGCACCGAGCGGTCGAAGGGACCGTTTCCCGACGAGATGAGGAGTTTCTTGTCCAGCAGCTCGCCGCCACGGGATATCTTCAGGAGATAGGTGGTCTTGAGCGAGGTGTCCATCACGGAAATCTCCGGGGGGGTCTTCCACACACTGTCCACCACCATCTTCACCTGGGCTTTCCATACACTCACCAGATTCGACGACTCGCCGGGGCCTCTGCCGAGCCTGCCCGGCGAGGTGCCTCCGGTATCGGGAGGGGGCCCGCCAGCCGCGGCTTCAGGCCCTGTATCGTCCCACGCTCTCTCCTGCTCCTTCACCTCAAGCGGCTCCAGGTCCTTGGCGGTGAGCTCCGGCGCTTTCTCTTTTGGTCCCTGTTCTTTCCTGATGCCGCTGATGCCGCTCTGATCGCTTCCCTTGTGATATACGTATTTCTTGGTCGAGGACTGCCCGGAAGTGGCCGTGCCCTGGGAAAGGGCAGCCTTCCCTGCCGAAGGGACCGAGGTCACGATGTCCACCTCGTAGACATCGAAGGCGGACAGGTCGTCCCGGGGCGAAAAGCTCACATCCACCAGCGCCAGGATAAAAAGGAAATGGGCCAGGAGTGAAATCCCGGTGTATCCGCTCAATCTCTTCATGCTATTTCTTTGTCGGCGGTTGCGTCACCAGCCCGATCTTGGTGAGCCCGGTGGAGCGGATGAGCGACATGACCTCCACCACATAACCGTAGGGAATTGACTTGTCGGCCTGGAGATAGACGCTCTCCACCCCGCGCTGCTCCCGTATCTGCTCCAGGATCACATCGAGCCTGACCAGGTCGATGGCAGACCCGTTGATATCCAGGGTCCTGTCCTGGTTGATCGTGATCGTGAGGTCCTGGTCCTGGGTCTGGAGCGCCCTGGCCTCGGCCTCGGGCAGATCCACCTTCATGCCCTCCTTCATCATGGGGGCCGAGACCATGAAGATGATCAGGAGCACGAGCATCACGTCCACCAGCGGAGTGACGTTGATCTCCGATACGGGCTTGCCTGGTCCGGGTTTATTCGCCACCATGGATAAGACCTCTGCGTACCCAGTTCATGAAATCGATCTGGAATCTCTCCATCTGGGTCATTGCCAGATTGATCGCCCCGGTGAAGTAATTATAAAAGAGCGCTGCCGGGATGGCAACAAAGAGTCCTGCAGCCGTGGCGATAAGGGCCTCGGAGATGCCGGGAGCCACGGTGGCGAGGTTCGCCGAGCCCCTGAGCCCGATCTCCCGAAACGAGTCCATAATGCCCCAGACCGTGCCGAACAGGCCGATGAAAGGACTGGAGTTGCTGATGCTGGCGAGAAAGCCCAGCCCGTGGGAGAGTTCCATGGTCTCATGCGTCTGTGCGCTCCGTATCCTGTTCTCCACATTGGCGAGCATGGACACCGGGATGGCGTTGTTCTTGGAGGTGATCCTCCTCAGCTCGTCCCGGGCGCCGTGAAACAGGCTCTTGATCGGGCAGTCTCCGGCCTTGTCCACCTGGTCCAGGATATCCACCATCCCCCCGCTGTTAAGCAGGCTGTCCAGAATGAGCTGGCCCCTCTTGCGCGCGCGGGAGAGGGCGATCCACTTCTGAACGATGATCCCCCAGGAAAATATGGAAAAGACGAACAGTACGAGCAGCACCAGCTTCACGACGGGATCGGAGTCCACGATCATGGCGCCGATGTCGCCTCTGAACTGGGTTGTGGCTGCATAGACTGTAGATGGGAAAAACGGCATTTACTGTCCTCCTGATCTTGAATATCGGGTAAGGGGCGCATCCCTTCTCTCGCCCCTGTTCCTTCTCTCAGCCCCGGATTACGATCCCCTTCCTAAGTATCATCACTTCCCCTCACATTGCCACCTCTTTCGGCAGGGTGATGGTGAAGGTGGTTCCCCGGGGCCCGGTGGCAAACGAGATGTTTCCCGAGTGCATCTTGACGAGCCGGTATGAGATGGAGAGACCGAGCCCGATCCCCTTGGGTTTGGTGGTGAAAAAAGGGTCGAAGATCCGGTTGCGGATGTTTTCCGGGATACCCTTGCCGGTATCCTTGACAATTATCTCGACCTGGGACCCCTTATCCGCCAGATGGACCTCCATCCTGCCGCCTGAGTGCATGGCCTGTACGGCATTGATGAACACGTTCATGAGCACCTGCTGCAGCAGGTCCGAATCGGCCCGGATACTGATCTGGCCGGGCGGATAGAACTCCATGACCTGGACATGATTCCGCAGGGCACTGTCCTGCATCAAAAACACGGTGTCCTCGATCACCCTCTTGAGATCGCATGCCTGTACATTCAGATCCTTGGGCTTGGCGAAGTCGAAAAAGTTGAGCAGCAGCTTGTTGAGCCGGTCGATCTCGACAATGATCCGGGATATGTAGGCGACGCGGTGATCGTTGTCCGGTATTTCCCCCTTAAGCGCCTGGGCTGTGGTCTTGATGCCGGCAAGGGGGTTGCGTATCTCGTGGGCGATGCCCGAGGTCAGCTCGCCCACGGTGGCGAGCTTGTCCATCTTCAGGAGTTCCTGCTCGAGCTGGTGGATCTCGGTGATATCGGTCAGGACAACCACGGAACATCCGCCGGAGAGGGCTATCCTGTTCAGCCTGACGGTTATCCGGTCTTTGCCTTTGGTGCGGAGCATGATATCTTTCTTCCCCGCGTTCTGCCGGAACATGCCCCTGATATTGATCTCCTTCAAGCCCTCGCGTTCGATGCACAGGCACTCCAGGGCGGCCCTGTTCGCGTAGGAAACGGCCCCGGTCTCATCTGCCAGCATGATCCCCACGGACAAAACCTCGAGCACCTCGGCTGCGTGCGTGTCAAGCAGGTCGTTCATAGTAACCGGCAACTCTTAAAAACCCCCAGAAGAATTTGATCACCTTATGGCACTTTTTGCCTTGATAAATTATACCTATAATAATTAGTTTTTTCTACTAAATTTTATACCACACTTTCCCGAAGAAGATATTGACACCGGGAAGGTCTTCATATATATGTCAAAAAGTGCCATTTGGTGTCAGTGGACCTTGGGGGCGAAGGTGTTTAAAGGGCATTACGTAAATTCCATAAACGAGAAGGGCCGGTTGAGCATTCCATCGAAGTTCCGGGATGTGCTCAGTCAGTGGAACACCGACCATCTCATCATCACGAAAAGCCTTGATAAATGCCTCATGGCCTTTGCCTATGAAGATTGGGAAAAGATGGAGAGAAAGGCCTCCTCCCTGTCCACGGTCCGAAAAGCGGATATCATCTTCAAACGGCATGTCATGGGTTCCGCCGAGGAGTGCCAGATCGATTCTCAGGGCCGGATCCTCGTTCCCGCCAGCCTGCGCGACTATGCCGACCTCAAAAAGAAGTGCCTCATCGTGGGAATCGTAGACCGCTTCGAGATCTGGGACATCGAGATATACGAAGCATATATGAAGGATGCCCTGAAAGATCCTGAGAGCTTGAGGACGGAACTCGCCGAGCTGGGTCTGTAGGTCTATGCAGCACGTGCCGGTACTCCTCAGCGAGGTCCTGGAGGTGATGATGCCGCATCGCGGCGGTCGATACTTTGACGGCACTCTGGGGTATGGCGGTCACGCCCGGGCCATTCTCGAGAAGAGCGCACCCGACGGGCGGCTCGCAGGCGCCGATCTCGATGAGACTGCCGTCTCAAGGCTCAAGGAGTCGCTGGCGGATTATGCGGACAGGGTATGTATTTTCCAGGGTAATTTCACTGAAATTGACAGGATATGCGCAATGCTGGGATGGAAAAATCTCGATGGGGTCCTGCTGGATTTGGGGATGTCATCGGCTGCCCTCGATGATCCTGATCGAGGGTTTTCTTTTTTGAGGCAGGGACCTCTGGACATGAGGTTCTCCACCAAGAATAGGCTGAGTGCGGATACCGTGGTGAACGCCTATGACGGGCACCGGCTCGCCTCCCTGATCCGCACCTACGGTGAAGAGCGCTTTGCCCCGCGCATCGCGCAGCGCATCGTGGAGTCCCGCCCGGTGAAATCCACCACAGAGCTCGCCGGGATCGTGTCATCAGCCATCCCAAGACGCTTCTGGCCGAAGAAGATCCACCCGGCCACCAAGACCTTCCAGGCCATCCGCATGGAGGTCAATCAGGAAATCGAGAGCCTCCAGGACTTTCTCCCCAAGGCGGCGTCACTGCTGGCCCCAGGCGGCGTGATCGCGATCATATCGTTCCACTCGCTTGAAGACCGTATCGTGAAGCGCTTTTTTGCCGGCACGCCGGAACGCTTCGTCTATCCCCGGGGGCTGCCCGCGCCTGGGCCTGAGGGGCCGCGCCTGCTCAAACCCTTCACCCGCAAGTCAATCACCCCTTCAGAAGAAGAGATCAGGAACAACCCGCGCTCCCGGAGCGCCCGCCTGAGAGCGGCCAGGAGGGCATCATGAAAGGCCGCGACACCGTGGATCTCCTGCCCGTCTTTTTCGTCATGATCTCTTTTTTCACGGCATGGGCACTCTTCCACATCTGGACCCGGCACATGGCCACGGAGCTCGGCTACGCCATAACGACCGAGCAGACACAGCAGGAGCATCTCCTGAGCGAGAATAAATCGCTGAAACTGGAGATCTCCACCCTCAAGAGCTCGCGGAGGCTCGAAGAGATCGCCAAGAGCAAGCTGGGAATGAAATCGCCCAGCCCCGAACAGGTAGTGTACTTATGGCTGGACGAGTAAAGGTTGTCCGGATCCTGCTTATCTTTCTTCTGGCCGCCATAGGGTCGCGGGCCTTCTATCTCCAAATCGTCAATCCAGATGTCATCATATCCCGGGCCCACAAGAAACTCGATCACGACGTCAAGCTGAGTTCGTACCGGGGCACGGTATACGACAAGAGCGGGCAGCCGCTGGCCATCAGCCTGGAGGTGAAATCCATCGCAGCAAACCCCCGACTCATGGGCAACCCCGCATCGACCGCCGCAAAGCTGGCACGGGCATTGAAAATCAACGAGCATTCCCTGAAAAAAAAGCTTGAATCCGACAAGTATTTTATCTGGATCAAACGTCATGCCTCGCCTGATGAAGTGGCGAAAGTTGAGGCCCTGAACATCAAGGGCATCGGCTACTACAACGAGCCCAAGCGGTTCTACCCCGAAGGCGAATCCATGGCCAACGTGCTGGGACTGGTGGGCATAGACGGCCAGGGCCTCGAAGGCCTGGAGCTTCTCTACGACGGAATCCTCCAAGGCAAGCCCAGGCACATCGATGTCCGCAAGGATGGGTTCGGCAGGATCATCTACGCCCGGGGACTCTCGCCCGACGAGGTCAAGGACGGCTCCACCATCTGGCTCACCATCGACCGCAGGCTCCAGTATATCGCCTTTTCCGAGATCGAGCGCGCGGTCAGGGAAAACAAGGCGGCCTCGGGCTTTGTCATCATCACCAATCCTGCCACCGGGGAAATCTACGCCATGGCCTCCTATCCGAGCTTCAATCCCAACACGGGCTCATACAAAAACCTTGAGGGCCACAAGAACCGGGCCGTGGTGGACCGCTTTGAGCCCGGATCGGTGATCAAGCCCATGTGGATCGGCTGGGGGATGGAAAACGGCCTCATGAATCCGAGCCAGAGAGTCTTTTGCGAGAAAGGCAGGTTCGCCTACCACCGGGTGGTCATCAACGACCATGATGAATATGAATGGCTTCCGGTCAGGGATATCATCAAGTTCTCGAGCAATATCGGCATGGTAAAACTCCTCGACCCGATCAGGGCCACTGATATGTATGCGTGCATGGATCTCTTCGGCCTTCTGAGCCCCACGGGCATCGAGTTCCCGGGCGAACCCCACGGACTGGCCAGGGAGCCAAGGGCATGGACCAGCGCGGACAAGGCGGCTATTTCCTTTGGCTACGGTCTTGCCGTGACCGGCATCCAGCTCATCACCTCGTTCAACGCTATGATCAACGGCGGCATGCTCCTGAAACCCTACCTCGTGGATCACGTGGCCGATGCCAAGGGCGCCGAGGTCCAGTACTTCCGGCCCACCATTGTCCGCAAGGTCATTTCACCGGCCGTCTCCCAGGAGCTCGTTGACATCCTTTCGTCTGTGGCCGCCAAGGGTGGTACGGCAGAGGCGGCGGGCATGAGCACCTATCGGGTCTTCGGAAAAACCGGTACGGCCCAGAAGATCGACCGGCTGACCGGGACCTACTCGAAAAGCGATTATATTTCCACCTTCATGGGAGGCATCATCGACGCGAGCGGGAGGCCGAGACTGAGCGTAATCGTATCCGTCAACGAGCCAAGACCCCACTATTATGCGAGCATCGTAGCTTGCCCGGTGTTCAAAAGAATAGTACAGAAGAGCGCCAGCATTATGGATATCAGTCCGAGCATCACGGTAGCCAGCAAAGGAGGAGCGGGTGATGAAGGCATCTGAGGCAGCCGCCATCCTGGACGGAGCGCAGATCACAGGGGTGGACAGCGAGTTTCTTCGCCTGCGGGCGAACTCCCGGTCCATTCGGCCCGGTGATGCGTTCATTGCGGTGAAGGGAAGCGCGGACAACGGCCACCGGTATATCGAAGATGCCGTCAAGGCAGGCGCGAGGGTGATCATATGCAACCCCGGGGCTTGCATGGCCGATCTTCACGCCGCCACCATCATCGAGGTCCGGGACACCCGGGAAGCCCTGAAGCACCTCCTGCCGGCACTGTACCCCGAAGCGAGGAGGTTGCGGCTCATCGGGATCACCGGCACCAACGGCAAGACCACCACCTCCTATCTCCTGGAATCGGTTCTGAAGGCAGCGGGCAGGGAGCCGGGGGTGATCGGGACCATCAACATGCGCCATCACGATGTCAGCATCTCTTCGTCGGTCACGACGCCCGGGCCGCTGGACCTCTTCGAACAGCTCGACTCCATGGCCCGCGCCGGCGTAGATACCTGCGTGATGGAGGTGAGCTCCCATTCTCTCGATCAGGACAGGGTCATGGGGCTCCAGTTCGACTGCGGCATATTCACGAACCTGAGCCAGGATCACCTCGACTATCACCAGGACATGGAAACATACTTTCTCGCCAAGAAAAGGCTCTTCGATGTCTTTCTGAAGGGCGCCGCGGTCGTCAATGCCGACGATGTCTTCGGGCGGCGGCTCATCAGGGACCTCCCCGATGCCCTCACCTATGGCAGGCAGGCAGGCGCCCTGATCCGGGTATGCTCGTGCAAGTCCGACAGCAAGGGCCTGCATCTTACCCTGTCGAGTCCGGCCGGGGGTCTGCACCTCGACACCCGGCTCATGGGAGAGGTCAACGCATACAACATCATGGCCTGCGTGGGTGCATCCATTGCCTCAGGGATCGACAAGGGGGCCGTCGTCGCCGGGATCGAAGCCATCCTCAAGGTCCCGGGCAGGATGGAGCCGGTGAGAAACCGCATGGGGTTGACCGTTCTCGTGGACTTTGCCCACACCCCGGACGCCCTCCGGCACGCACTTGTCTCGGCCAGGTCACTCACCAAGGGCAGGCTCATTTGTGTGTTCGGCTGCGGGGGCGACCGGGACCGGACAAAGAGGCCCTTGATGGGCTCCATCGCGGCCCGGGCCTCGGATGTCGTGATCGTGACCTCGGACAACCCCCGGAGCGAAGATCCATCCGCCATCATCGAGGACATCGTTGCCGGGATCGAGGACCGGGGCAGGCTGATGATCGAGCCTGACCGCCGCGAGGCCATACGGCTCGGGATCGGTCTGATGCAAAGCAGCGACTGTCTGCTCATCGCAGGGAAAGGCCACGAGACCTATCAGATCATAGGCTCGCAGAGACTGTCTTTCGACGACAGGGTCTGCGCTGCGCAGTGCCTGGAGGAGGTGAGCAGACCGTGAGGCTCATTGCCTTTGACGCAGCCGAATGCGCAGGCGGGGAAATCGTGTACGGCAACCCCGAGATCGTTTTCACCGGCGTGTCCACGGATACCCGGACCATCCGCGGGGGGGACCTGTTCGTAGCGCTTGCCGGCGAGCGCTACGACGGGCATGCGTTCGTGGCCGAAGCCTTCTCGCGGGGCGCCGCCGGTGCGGTAGTCATGCAAAACGGATTCCGCGGCCCGGGTGCGATCATCGAGGTGGACGACACGATCGCGGCCCTGGGGGATATCGCAGCGTTCATCAGAAACCACTATCATCCCGTTGTGGTGGGCATCACCGGATCGGCGGGCAAAACCACCACCAAGGAGATGTGCGCATCGATACTCTCCCTTGAAGGAAGGTGCCTGAAGACCGAGAAGAACTACAACAATCTCATCGGCGTTCCGTTGAGCGTGCTCGGTCTTTCGGACGAGCACTGCTTCGCGGTCATCGAGATGGGGACGAACCGTTTCGGGGAGATCGACCGACTCGCATACATTGTCCGGCCCCGGGCGTCCATTCTCACCAACATCAACCCGGTGCACTTAAGCGGGTTCAGGAGCATCTCGGGCGTCATCAGGGAGAAGCAGGCCATTTTCTCCCATACGGCGCAAGACGGCTTCGCCGTGATCGATCCGCACCAGGAGCATATGGACAAGGTGGTCATCCCCTCAGGCCTCGCCCGGGTCACCTATTCCTGTTGCGGCAAGGCGGACGTGACTCTGAAGGACGTGCTTCACCAGAGTCTGGACGGTACCGAAATCGTGATGAATGCGGCGGGCAGGGACGTCAGGACAAACGTCCGGCTGCCCGGGATGCACAACATCTCCAATGCCCTGGCCGCGGCGGCATGCGCCCTGGCTTTGGACATCGACCCGGAGAAGATCTCCCGCGGCATTATGGATGCACGGTTTCCGGGCATGCGCTCGGAGGTCACCGTGTACCGGGGTGTCTCCATTATCAATGACTCTTACAATGCCAACCCGGCCTCCATGAAGGCAGCGCTTGAGGTGCTCGTTGAATCACCGAATACGTACCGGGTGGCTGTTCTGGGCGACATGCTGGAGCTGGGCAAAGAGGCGGAGCACTGGCACACGGAGCTGGGGAAATGGGTGGCCCGGGCCGGGGTCGACCGGCTCGTCGTGACCGGGGAAATGGCCCGGACCATAGCGGATGGAGCGCTCCGGCAGGGAATGGACTCCCGGTCGGTCCGCATTGCCCTGAACCATGAAGAAATCCTGGAACACCTTCTCGATGTGCTGGACAGGGATGCCGCCGTACTGGTCAAGGCTTCCCGGGGCCTGCATCTCGACGAGGTGGTTGCCCGGCTCAAGGCGGTGGGCTGATCATGCTGTATCATATCCTCTACCCACTCCACACGGACTTCGCGATCTTCAATGTATTCAAGTACATCACCTTCCGGTCGATCTACGCCACCATCACCGCCCTGGTCATCTGCCTGTGGCTGGGCCCGTGGTTCATCCGAAAGCTCACCGAGCTCAAGCTCAAGGAGCGGATCAACGGCCACACCCCCAAGACGCACCAGGGAAAGTCCGGAACACCCACCATGGGGGGCATTCTGATCATCTCGGCCGTGGCCCTGTCCACGCTTTTGTGGGTGGACCTGGAGAATCTCTACATCTGGATGGGCATGATCATCCTGCTGAGCTTCGGGCTGCTGGGATTCGTGGATGATTATCTCAAGACCATCAAGGGAAACATGAAGGGAGTGCCGGGACGGGTCCGGCTCGTGGCAGAGTTCGCCGTCGCCGCACTGATCGGGTATATCCTTATTAATATACCCGGCTTCGACCGGTCCATCGTACTCCCCTTCTTCAAAAACATATCCATCGACTTGGGCGTGTTCTACGTTCCCTTCGCCATGCTGGTCATCGTGGGGAGCGCGAACGCCGTCAATCTCACCGACGGACTCGACGGGCTGGCGATCGGGCCCTGCACGATCGCAGCGGCGACCTATCTCATCTTCGCCTACGTGACAGGCAACATCAAGGCGGCTTCATACCTCCAGTTCCCCTTCATATCCGGTGTCGGAGAGCTCTCGATCTTTCTCGGCGCCCTGGTGGGCGCAGGCATGGGGTTCCTCTGGTACAACGCCTACCCGGCCCAGGTGTTCATGGGCGATGTGGGTTCGTTGAGTCTGGGAGGAATCCTGGGAACAGTGGCGCTGATTACCAAACAGGAGGTGCTGCTGGTGGTGGTCGGAGGAATTTTCGTGGTGGAGGTGGTGTCTGTCGTCCTGCAGGTAGGCTTCTTCAAGTATACGAGAGGCAGACGCATATTTCGGATGGCCCCCATTCATCATCATTTCGAGCTCAAGGGATGGCCGGAGCCCAAGATCATCGTGCGGTTCTGGATCGTCTCGCTCATGCTGGCGCTGGTGGCCATTTCGACCCTGAAACTGAGGTAAAGGCTATGGGAAAGAATGAAAGTGAACTTCATTATCTGCAAATGATCATCGATTTTTACGTGGATCACGAGGACACGGGCATTGCCGCGCTCCTCATGAGGATCAGCGAGAGTCTGGAAAGGATGCGGGCTTGCGCGTAGTCGTATGGGGCACGGGTCGGACGGGCCTGGAAACGGCCCGGGAGATGATCAGACAGGGCCACGAGGTGCGCCTTGTGGACGAGAAGCCTGTGCAGGCAGGCCCAGACCTGCCGGTCACCCTGCTGAGCAAAGACGACATGCTCTGGGCCGAGATCGTGATCCCGAGCCCCGGGATTCCGAGGTTCCATCCCATGCTCGGCCGGGCGAAAAAGGTGCTCTCCGAGGTTGAAGTAGCGTCTTCGCTCCTGACAGGAACCCTCATCGCCATCACGGGCACGAACGGCAAGACGACCACGACCACGCTCATCCACGAGATCCTCTGCCGGGCGGGATTCGATGCAGGCATCGGAGGAAACATCTCGCCCCCGCTCATCTCGCTCGTCGAGCGAAACCCACGCTATGTGGTCGCCGAGATCAGCACCTTCCAGATGGAGTGGATCGAGCGGTTCAGGCCCCACATCGGCGTGTGCCTGAACATCACCCCGGACCATCTGGACCGGTACCGGGACATGGACGAGTATGTGCTGTACAAGAAGATCATGTTTAAAAATCAGGGAGAAAACGACATCGCGGTGCTCAACGACAGCGATCCGTATCTGAAGGATGTGGACGGCCGTGCGCGCCGGGCAGGCTTTTCGTTTTCCGCCCCTTCCTCGCAAGACGGCGCGTTCATCGAGGGATCGCGCATCTTCTTCCAGGGAAGCATCGAAGGGCCGGGGCCTTTGCTCCCTCAAGGCAGGGAGCTCGGCAACGGCTTGAAGGAAGACATGCTCGCCTCGGCCCTGGTGGCGCGGCTGCTGGGCATCGACTCAGAGGCGGCCCAGGAGGTGTTCGCATCTTTCCCTGGGATCTGCCACCGGTTCGAGCACGTGGCGACCATCGAGGGGGTGGCTTTCGTGGACGACTCCAAGGCGACCAATGTGGGCGCACTGGAAACGGCGCTGTCCGGGATGCAGGGGCAGGTGATTCTCATCCTTGGAGGCAAGGACAAGGGCGGCGACTTCTCGCACATCGCGAAACGCTTCAGGGAAAAGATCCGCCTGGCCGTCGTGCTGGGCGAGGCCGCCGGCAGGATCAGTCAGGAGGTGGCTGATTTCGTGGAAACGAAAGCGGCGCCGGACATGCAGCAGGCGGTGAAGGCGGCATTCGAAAAAGCGGAAAGCGGCGACACGGTGCTCCTGAGCCCGGGGTGCGCCAGCTTCGACATGTTCAACAGTTATGCCCACAGGGGAGATGTGTTCCGGCAATGCGTACACTCGATCAGATAATGCCCGATATGGATTTTGACCTGGTCTTTTTCATGGCCACGCTCATGCTGCTGGTCATGGGCACGGTCATGATCTTTTCCTCGAGCTATTTCATATCCAAGGAGGTGTACGACGACAGCTTTGCCATGATCGGAAAGCATCTCTTCCACCTGGGAGCGGGTGTGGCGGTGATGGGATATCTCGTCCGTACGGACTACCGGAAGTTCAACACCCGCTTCTTTGTGCTCGCCGCGCTGGTCGCCGGGATCATTGCATGCATCCTGTGCTTCGTCCCGGGGATCGGCATCACCGGAGGCCATGCCCGGAGATGGATCAGGGTCCCCTTTCTCACGGTGCAGGCATCCGAGATCATGAAGATCTCCCTCATCTTCTATCTCGCCTATTCCCTGTGCAAGAAAACCAGGAAAATCCAGAACTACCGGTACGGGGTCCTGCCTGTCCTGACAATCGTGGGCATAAGCGCCCTGCTCATCCTCGTCGAACCCGACTTCGGCACCGCCGCCACCATCGGGATATGGTCGTTCTTTATTCTCTTCATTGCCGGAATGCGGATCAGGCACCTGGTCCTCACCCTGCTGGCCATATTGCCGGCCGGGATCATCATGATGATCCTGGAGCCCTACCGCAGGGCCAGGCTGCTCGCCTTCATAAACCCGTGGGAGGATATGCACGGCATCGGGTATCAGAGTGTGCAGTCCATGGTGGCGCTTGCCAGCGGAGGCATCTTCGGTTCGGGCCTGGGCGAAGGAACCCAGAAACTCTTCTTCCTCCCGGCCCCACACACTGACTTCATCTTCTCAGTCCTGGGGGAAGAGCTCGGATTCTTAGGCATCCTGTTCATCGTGGCGCTCTTCGGGTTCTGGATCTGGAGAGGATACACCATTGCCATGGCCACGAACGACGACTTCGGGTTTCTCCTGGTCGTCTCTGCCGTCTCGCTCATAGGGCTGCAGGCCGTCGTGAACATGGGGGTGGCCATGTCGGTCTTCCCCACTACAGGCATATCCCTTCCCTTCTTCAGCTACGGAGGATCAAGTCTGGTGACCGCCATGGCGGCATCAGGCATCGTGCTCTCGGTATCGCGGAGGGCCCGGCTATGAGGATGATCATCACCGCAGGAGGAACCGGAGGGCACATCATGCCGGCCGTGGCCATTGCCGGGGCGGTCAGAGAGCTTTCTCCCGGAACCAGGATCCTGTTCGTTGGGACGGACCGGGGCATGGAGG
>JALNWY010000009.1 GCA_023230665.1 Deltaproteobacteria bacterium | reverse complement strand
TATCCCGCCATTATCCACTGCTTGCGCTCCAGATTAAAAAAACCATGTCCTTTTGTCAACCCCAACGCGCCTCCCGGCCATTATATCGAATATTTTTCAAGGCATGAATGTGATGCAGCACTGACTGTGGCTGCCAGGCCCTTGCAGAGAGAGTGATGTGTGTGACTGTCTTTTGCCCTATGGTTTCCGCAAAGGAAGAAGAAGTTCTCCAGTGGATGCACTGGTTGGACAGTCATTATTGGAAAAGACGGCCTTTCAGCAACAGGCCCCCCTGAGATCCGAGGGACTATTGACTCTTGGGGGAGTCATGGATTAGAGAGCATAAGGCATGAGAAGGACAGAATACATTCGGAGAGTATGCATGGACAAGAAGACCCTTGCTCTAAAGATCATCGATGAGCACATCGCAGGAGAAAACGATAAGGAATATGCGCTGAAGATCGATCAGACCCTGACCCAGGACGCCACAGGCACCATGGCATACCTGGAATTCGAGGCTATCGGGCTTGACAGGGTCAAGACCGAGCTCTCGGTGAGCTATGTGGACCACAACACTCTGCAGTCCGGGTTCGAGAATGCGGACGACCACCGCTTTCTGCAGGACATCGCGCGGAAATACGGCATCTATTTCTCCCGTCCGGGCAACGGCATCTGTCACCAGGTGCACCTGGAACGGTTCGGGGTCCCGGGCAAGACACTGCTGGGCTCTGACAGCCACACCCCGACCGCAGGAGGCATGGGCATGCTGGCCATCGGCGCAGGTGGGCTCGACGTGGCCTCTGCCATGGCAGGCATGCCCTTTTCGATTCCCAGACCGAAGGTGGTGGGGGTGGTCCTCACCAATCGGCTGAACCCCTGGGCGAGCGCCAAGGACATCATCCTGGAGGTGCTCAGGCGGATCACGGTCAAGGGCGGCGTGGGCCGGATATTCGAGTATACGGGAAGCGGCGTGTCCACTCTGAGCGTGCCGGAGCGGGCCACGATCACAAATATGGGCGCTGAGCTGGGCGCCACCACCTCGATCTTCCCGAGCGATGAGGTCACCAAGGCCTTCCTTGCAGCCCAGGGCAGGGAGGATGCATGGAGGCCTCTTGCAGCGGACAAAGGCGCGGTGTACGACGAGACCATCGAGATCGACCTCTCCGGCATCGAGCCCTTGGCCGCGTGCCCCCACAGTCCGGACAAGGTGGTGCCGGTCAGGGACCTGGCCGGGAAAAAGGTCGACCAGGTGCTCATCGGTTCGTGCACGAACTCCTCGTTCAAAGACCTCATGATGGTGGCCGCCGTGCTCAAGGGCAGGACGATCCACCCGGAAACGAGCTTGGCCATGGCCCCGGGCTCGCGCCAGGTGCTCGCCATGCTGGCCGGAAACGGCGCACTGGCAGACATCATAGGCGCCGGGGCGCGGATCCTCGAAAATGCCTGCGGACCCTGCATCGGCATGGGCCAGGCCCCGAAGACCGGCGGGGTATCGGTCAGGACCTTCAACCGCAACTTCCCGGGCAGGTCAGGCACGGCGAGCGCCGGGGTCTACCTCGTCTCACCCGAGGTCGCTGTGGCGTGCGCATTGACGGGCTGCTTCACCGACCCCAGAGACCTGGGCGAGTATCCCGGCATCACCCTGCCGGAAAGATTTCTGGTCGATGATTCTCTGGTCATCCCTCCTGCCGAAGAGAGTGGAACCGTGGAGGTCTCCCGGGGCCCCAACATCAAGCCGCTCCCCAGGCGCGGGGCCATGGAGGACCGGATCGAGGCGGAGATCCTCCTGAAGCTCGAAGACAACATCACTACCGACGACATCATGCCGGCAGGGGCAAAGATCCTGCCCTTGCGGTCGAACATCGAGGCCATCTCCGCCTATGTGTTCTCCGGAATCGATCCTGATTTCCCCTCCCGCGCCCGGCGAGCGGGCGCGGGCTGCCTGCTGGCCCGGGAGAACTACGGCCAGGGGTCCTCGCGTGAGCATGCGGCCCTCGCCCCCATGTATCTGGGGGTCAAGGCCGTGCTCGCCCGGTCGTTCGCCCGGATCCACCGCTCGAACCTCATCAACTTCGGGATTCTCCCCGTGATCGTCGGTCAGGACACGTATGAGAGTCTCAAGCAGGGCTCCCGTATCGTGATCTCCGGGATCACGGCCGCACTCGAAGGCAGCGGCCCGCTGACGATCGAGGACCCGGCCGCGGGGAAGAGACTCGAGGGCTCGATCCAGGTCTCTTCCAGGGAGCGGGACCTCCTCAAAGAGGGCGGCCTGCTCAACTATATCAAGTCACAGGTACAGAGGTAGACATGACCAGAGACAAAACCGTACGGACACGATTCGCACCTTCACCCACCGGGTATCTCCATATCGGCGGGGCCCGGACCGCCCTGTTTTCCTGGCTCCATGCCCGGCACGCCGGAGGCACGTTCATCCTCAGGGTGGAAGACACCGATGCTCAGCGCTCGACCGAGGAGTCGAGCCTTCAGATCCTCAAGGCCATGGAATGGCTCGGGCTCGACTGGGACCAAGGCCCCATCTTCCAGTCCCAGCGTCTGGATCTCTATCGCTCGCATATCCGGAGACTCCTGGACGAGGGCAAGGCCTACTGGTGCGAGTGCACGCCCGAAGCGCTCGAAGCGAAACGAAAGACAGCCCTGGAAAGAGGCGAGAAGCCCAAGTACGATCTGACCTGCAGGAACAAAGGCCTCGGCCCCGGGCCGGGCCGCGTGGTCCGCATCGCCCTGCCCTCTTCCGGCGTCACCTCGTTCGACGACATGATCAAGGGGCGGATCACGGTGGACAACGCCGAGCTCGATGACTTTATCCTGCTGCGCTCCGACGGCATGCCCACCTACAACCTGGTGGTGGTCATCGACGACGCCCTGATGGGCATCACCCACGTCATCAGGGGAGACGACCATGTCAACAACACCCCCAGGCAGGTCCTGATCTATCAGGCCTTCGGGTTCGGCCTCCCCTTTTTCGCCCATGTTCCCATGATCCTGGGCGCGGACAAGACCCGGCTCTCCAAGAGGCACGGCGCCACCTCGGTCACGGCGTACAAAGATATGGGCTACCTCCCGGAGGCGCTGGTCAACTACCTGGTGAGGCTTTCATGGTCTCACGGGGACCAGGAAATCTTCTCCCGTCAGGAGCTCATCGACCTGTTCGATATCCACGACGTGGGAAGGAGCGCGGCCGTGTTCAACCCGGAGAAGCTCCTGTGGCTCAACCATCACTACATCAAGACCGGCGACCCGGACAGGATCGCGGGCCTCCTGCCCGAATTCATTCAGGCCAGGGGCTATCCCGTGCCCGGGCATTCCTACCTCACCCGGGTGGTCACGGATGTGCGGGAGCGGACCAAGACCCTGGATGAGGCGGTCGAGTTCGGCGATTTCTACTTTATCGACCATGAACCGCCGGAAGACCTCTGTGAAAAATTTTTTACACACGAAATCAGGGATGTGTTCCGGATGCTCGTGGAAAAAATCGAGCGCACGAATTTCACCAAAGGCGCTCTTGAAGAGGCGGTGCAGTCTGTCTTGAACGAGACCGGCCTGAAGTTCAAGGCCCTTGCCCAGCCCATGCGGGTGGCGCTCACCGGCAAGACCGTGTCCCCGGGGATATTTGAGGTGCTCGCCACGCTCGGACACGACCGGGCGATCCCCCGGCTGAAAAGGGCACTGTCATACATGGAGAAAAACGCATGAAGATACGTGATTTTGCGCTCCTGGCGCTGTTTATCGCACTTGTTGCCGTATCCACCATGATCATTCGGATACCCGTGCCCCAGACCAATGGCTATATGAATCTCGGCGACAGCATGGTCCTCTTGGCGGCCCTGTTCTTCGGGCCTGTGGGCGGCTTCATCGCAGGGGGCATCGGGTCGGCGCTGGCCGACATCCTGGGCGGTTATCCCCAGTGGGCACTGTGGACCCTGATCATCAAGGGCATCGAGGCCCTCATCGTCTCTGTCATGGCGAGTGCTCTCAGGCTGAAGAGAGGCCGGATCGGCGTGCTGCAGATCACGAGTTTCACCCTGGCGACAGCGTGGATGGTTCTCGGCTACTTCATCGCCGAGACAATCATGTACGATCAAAAGGTAGCTCTGGTCGAGGTACCGGCCAATATCATCCAGGCACTGGGAAGCGTGGTGCTGGCGACCATACTCCTGCCGCTCTTCCAGAAGATCATCTCCACTGCGCGCACATAAGAGGGCCGGAACCCGATGCTCGATGTCCGGCAGATCGCCAGCTCCTCCTTTGCCCTGTTGAGTTACGTGCTTACCGACACGGAAACGGGCCAAAGCATGGTCATCGATCCGCCGGCGGACATGGATACCCGGGTCGATCTCGGCTCGCTCGACATCAAGCGGGTGATCAACACCCACATCCATCCCGACCATACCATGGGAAACCACCTCTTCGCCGACAAGACACCCATCCTTGCCCATCCCGGCGACAGCGGATTTTTCCAGCGAATGGCCAGCTCTTCCCTGGCTGCGATCTTCACGGCCCGGGTCCCGCCAAAGATATCTTTCACCCTTTCCGAAGGAGCCGAGCTCTCCTTAGGGCGAATGGCCATTCGAGTGATGCATACGCCCGGGCACTCTCCGGGCTCGATCTGCCTTTTCTGGCCGGGAAACCTCATCTCCGGGGATACCATCTTTGCCCAGGGTATCGGGCGCACCGACATCCCGGGGGGGAGTCCGGCGGACATCAAAAAGAGCATCGGCCGTATCCTCACGCTGCCTGAAGACACCCGTATCTGGCCCGGGCACTACTACGGCGAGCTGTACACGGCCATTCTCAAAGAGATCGCCCCCTCCCTGCAGTGCATTATGGACTCCATCCGGTAGATCGACGTATAGCGCTCTTCCGGGGAGAAGGGCGCGGCCAAAGACGCATTGCCTTTTTTTTCGGATAAGGCTAATAGTTGGGCACGAAAAAGCTGCAGCACATCCGGCTTGACCGCAGGGCTGCTGCACCTGAACACCCCCGGCAGAGAGGATGACCTGTTGGCATGAATATGCAGATTGTCAAATCGGATGTGCTGCTCTTCATCACCGCGCTGATCTGGGGCTTCGCATTCGTGGCGCAGCGGGTCGGGATGGATTATGTGGGCCCTTTCACCTTTAACGGCGTCCGCTTTGCCCTCGGGGCCCTGTTCCTGCTCCCCCTGATCGCTTTCCGCAGCAGGTCCGCTTCCGGGCGTGCGGCCTCCCGGGCAAACAGGAGAAAAATCGTCCTTGGCGGTCTCCTGGCCGGGTTCGTGCTCTTCGCCGGCGCATCGCTCCAGCAGGTGGGGCTCGTGTACACGACAGCCGGCAACGCCGGCTTCATCACCGGGCTTTATGTGGTGATCGTTCCTATCTTGAGCGTATTCTTGGGCCAGCGGACCGATACCGGGACTTGGGTCGGCGCCGTGCTGGCGGTCGCGGGGCTCTATCTCCTCTGCGCGACCGGCGGCGTGACCGTGTCGGCAGGCGATATCCTGGTCCTGGCCGGGGCATTCTTCTGGGCCGGACATGTACTGGTCATCGGATGGCTCTCACCGAAGATGGACTCGTTCGGGCTCGCCTTCTGCCAATATGTGGCCTGCGCCGCCCTGAGCCTCGTTGTCGGGGTCTTCACGGAGATCATCACTTTAGACGCCCTCGTCCGGGGTGCGGCGCCTATCCTCTATGGGGGCGTCATGTCTGTAGGAATCGCCTACACGCTCCAGGTGGTGGGCCAGAAGCACGCACCCGGCTCCCACGCCGCAATCCTCATGAGCTTGGAGGCCGTGTTTGCTGCCGTGGGAGGATGGCTGCTGCTGGGCGAGCGCCTCACATCGAGGCAGTACCTCGGCTGTTCGCTCATGCTCACAGGCATGCTCGTCTCCCAGCTGTGGCAGGTCTGCTTCATGGGCAAGGCAGCGGAGGAATGTGATGATTCTGGAGAAAAGGGCTTTACGGCATCAAACCGGGGATAAAGGTCCTGCTTTATCCATGCGGTTTGAGTCCTTTTGTCCGCTGATTCGCAGAACAGCGTGTGACCTGCTAAATTTCCCAGGGCCGCCATCCGATAGAGAGGAGGTGATCGATAGATTGAAAACACCAAAAGAGAGGATATCATGGATGTAAATCTGGTAAATCCGTTCATTGAGGCGACACTTCACGTGCTCTCGAGCATGGCCTTTGTGAAGGCCCGGGCAGGCAAGCCTTTTCTCAAGAAAGACAACATCGCCCAAGGCGATGTTACCGGCATCGTCGGTCTGATCGGCGAGGCCCGGGGCACGATATCCGTGAGCTTTACCGAAGAATGTATCCTCTCCATCGTCAGCAGCATGTTCGGCGAGGAGGTCACCCAGATAAACGAAGAGGTCAAGGACGCTGTGGGCGAGATCCTGAACATCGTTTCCGGACAGGCGAGACAGAAACTCGAAACCCACGGAAGAATCCTCAAGGGCGCCATCCCCACGGTTATTTCGGGCAGGAACCACTCCATCACCCATATCACCAAGCAGTCGATCGTAGCCGTGCCGTTCGAGACCGACAACGGGGCGTTCACCATCGAGATCTGCATCGAGGACCAGTAGCCCTCCCGCCTGTCCGCTTTTTTGGGCTATTGTTTGCGCGTACCCGGCTGCCTGTGATACCTTTTCGCATACCGTGAAGAGAATCATCAGGCATTGTATCAGAGAATGCACCGAACCCGCGTGCGCGATGCGCTTTCCGGTTGTCGCACGCACAGGGACAGGCCTGCGCTGCCCGCTGTGCGGCTCGCCTACGCGGCAGGCCACAGGGGAATACGAGGAGCACGGGGTCAGGACCGCGCTTGGGGGCGAGGGAAATACCCGGATCGAGGCCTTTCTGGACAATATCAGGAGCCTGTACAACGTGGGCTCAATGTTCCGATCCGCAGACGGTGCAGGGATCGGACACCTGTACCTCTGCGGCATGACGCCCACCCCGGACAATCCACGGCTGGCCAAAACCGCCCTGGGCGCCCAGAACTCGGTGCCGTGGACCTACCGGAGAAACGGCCTGTCCGCAGCCGTATCGCTCAGGGAATCGGGCAGGCGGCTGTGGGCCCTTGAAGGCGGCCCTTCTTCAGTGCCCCTCCAGGAGGCCCTCCCCGGTCTCTCCGGCCCGCCCCTGGTGCTTATTGTGGGCAACGAGGTCTCCGGCGTGGACCCAGCCGTGCTGGAGCTCTGCGAGCGGATCGTGCACATCCCCATGAGAGGCGCCAAATCCTGCCTCAATGCGGCGGTCGCCTTCGGCATCGCGGCGTACCAGCTCTGCATGCCTGGGTTGAAAGGGAATACCGGGGAACCATTTCCGTGACCTTCTAGCAGCTTGTGCAGCCGCCGCAGTCGCTCTTTTTGGAAAGGGCCGAGGTGATGATGAACCCCTCGCCCATGGAGCCCGTGATATAATCTATCCGGATGGGTTTGGCCTGCTCCAGCAGGCTCTTCTCGACGATGAACGTGAATCCGCCGGTCTCGATGACCTCGTCGGTTTCGTTTGGCTCATCCAGAGCCAACCCCAATGTGGGCCCCCCTCAACCAACGCCGGCGACCACGACCCTCAGCGGCTCTCTTTCCTGCCTGGTCTTGAAAAACTCTTCAACCTTCTGTGTTGCCTTATCGGTTACTTCAAGCATTCATTTTCTCCTTTCGTGCTGCCGGATCGCGCTTGCCGATCTCCTGATCACACGATTTTGTGGTTTCCAGGTATAGTACTGAATGAAGGTTGAGGAATCAACGAAGAAATCCAGTCTGTTCCCACGCAAAGAAAAATACTGGAGAAAGGACCCCTTTCCCCCCAGAGCGGGCCAGGAACAGGCCGGACAGCACCAGGGACCTCTGAAGGACAAAACCCCTGGACCCTTTTTCCTGAAAAGAACAGCTTTGGGCAGTCTCCTGGCTTTGCCGGGATCCGTGCCTTGACCGGCGGCAATCCATGTGATTATTCTCAGATGGCCCCCTGGCGACGCGGTTCATGGAAATGCAAGGGAGGAGGAAACTCAGATGGCGATCGGTTTTTTCTTTATCCTTGGTCTGGCACTCCTGGTCGGAGGCGCTGAGCTGCTGGTGCGCGGTGCGTCGCGGCTCGCAGGACTGGCAGGCGTCTCCCCGCTCATCATCGGGCTTACTGTTGTGGCCTTCGGCACCAGCGCTCCGGAGCTCGCGGTGAGCGTCCGGTCGGCGCTCCTCTCTACGGCAGGGGCTGATATCGCACTCGGAAATGTGGTGGGCAGCAATATCTTCAATATCCTGTTCATCCTCGGGTTGTCCGCCCTTATCGTGCCCCTGGGCGTATCCAGGCAGTTGATCCGCATCGATGCGCCCATCATGGCGGGGGTTTCATTCCTCCTGTTTTTCATGGCGCTGGACGGGCGCATCAGCCATATCGACGGGCTCGTGCTCTTCCTGGGCATCCTGGCGTATACCTTTTTCACCATCCGTCAGGGAAAGAAAGCCGGGAACAGTACCGCAGGAACGCAGAGAAACGAGTCAGGAGACAGGCGGTATGTCGCGGCACGGAGCGTGATGCTTGTGGTTTTCGGCCTGGCCATGCTGGTGCTCGGGGCCCACTGGCTGGTGAACACTGCGGTCGTCATGGCGGAAAGGCTCGGAATAAGCGATCTGGTCATCGGGCTGACCGTGGTGGCAGCCGGAACCTCCCTGCCCGAGGCAGCGACCTCGGTGATGGCGAGTATCAAGGGAGAGCGGGACATCGCTGTGGGGAATATCATAGGGAGCAACATATTCAACATCCTCGCCGTACTCGGTATCAGTGCACTCGCGGCCCCTCACGGGATACGGGTGCCGCTGCCTGCGATGTGGTTCGACATACCGATACTGATCGCGACAGCGGCCGTCTGCCTGCCGGTATTCATCACGGGTTTCCGGATATCCCGTATGGAAGGGCTGCTCTTCTTGGGCTACTATCTCCTCTACACGCTCTACCTCGTGATGGCCGCCGCGCACCACAAGTCCCTGCCGTTCCTCACGCATATCATCGTCCTCTTTGTCCTCCCCCTGACCGGCATCATGATCCTGGTCCCGCTGTATATCCAGATGCGCAAAGGATCCGTGCCCGGCTTCCATGGCCGCCTGCGATGAGAAAAATTTCGTGAGCAGGCATTTCTCTTGCGAATCCGTCTGTGTCCGGTTATCACTACCTGTTGAAGAACACAAAGAAAAGAGGAGGCCTTTCATGGCTCTTGGAACAAATTTCGTGCTGCTTCTGCTCATCGGCCTCACGGCCGGCATCGCCTCGGGCATGTTCGGCATCGGCGGAGGCGTGATCGTGGTGCCCGCCCTGGTGCTCATCATGGGCT
The DNA here is from genome assembly GCA_023230665.1 of Deltaproteobacteria bacterium. Taxonomy (GTDB): domain Bacteria; phylum Desulfobacterota; class Desulfomonilia; order UBA1062; family UBA1062; genus Phosphitivorax. The sequence goes on along the minus strand of JALNWY010000009.1, from coordinate 27,512 downwards.
TTTCCCTGCCCAGCGCCGTGGGGACCAGCCTGGCGATTCTCCTGCCGCCAGTGGGTCTTGCCGCAGTGATCGAATACTTCCGGCACGGCAACGTGGATCTGAAATCGGCGATCGTCGTGGCGCTGGGCCTCTTCACAGGGGCCTGGATCAGCGCGTACTTTGCCAACCGGCTGCCCGGGTCGTGGCTGCGCGTGGCGTTCGGGGTGTTCATCATCTGCCTCGGGATCTACATGATCTATGGGGCCCTCACGGACACGTCGATCTGAGCATACCCGGGAATCGCCTCCTTGAGCGCGGCGCTCGATTGCCCGGCGAACGGGAGGAATCCGGATGTGATGCAATCAGGGCCGAAGAGGCGAACGACCGGCATCACACCCGGAGATCACGAGTCCGCGGGTTTCCGATCGTTCCGGGGAAGGTCGAGCCCGAGCTGGCCGCCGGGATTCATGATGTTCCGGGGGTCGAAGTGGCGCTTCAGGGATTTCAGCACCTCCATCTGCTCCTTGCCGAGATATTCTTCCAGATAGGGCGCCATCATCCTTCCGATGCCGTGATGATGGCTCAGCGATCCGCCGCTCTCCATGATCGCCTCGATCACACCTTGCTGGAAGGATCGAAACTCCTCCACGTCAGAGGTTCTCATGATGAAGATGAAGTAGAGGTTCGTGCCCTGGGGATAGAAGTGCGAGGCATGGGTCATGCACATGGTCTGAGGCCTTGCCTTGATATAGGCCCTGACCCCCTGGTGGACCGCATGGAGGTTGCCCCAGGTCACGCTCGTCTCCAGGGTGTCGATCTGGATGCCGAAGTCCTGCAGGTCCTCGCGCATATAGGGTTCGGTGAAGCGCGTCTTCTCCCACTTCCGGGAGGCATAGCCGGTGAGATACAGGGCTCCGTGCCCGCGGCAGATGTTCCGGATCTTCTTCTTTACGTAGCGGGTGTATCCGCCCTCGCCCTCTACAGTGCCCAGGCACAGGCAGCGCTCCATGGGCCTATAGCCCCTCCGTACGAGAAAGGCGTCCACCGGCGAGGGGATGCCGTAGAGTTTGAGCCCGCGGTCGGTCTCCTCCGGATCGGATATCCGGTAGACCGCAGGCCTGCCGAACTCGCCCTGCATGATCTCGCGGCTGGCGTCCACGGCGGCATTCCAGGTGGGGAACATGAAGCTGAAATATCGCCGGTTCTCCGGCATGAAGCGGAAGATCTTCATGCTCACCTCCACCAGGATCCCGAACGCGCCTTCCGAGCCCTTCATGATGTCGTTCACCTTGGGCCCGGTGGCGGCGGCGGGAAACTCCCGGGTGCGGAAGGTACCTGCAGGCGTCACGTACTCCTGGCTGAGCATGATGTCGCAGGCGTCGCCATAATAGGTGGAGGCCTGGCCCGAGCCCAGGGTCACCACCCAGCCGCCCACCGTGGAATATTCGAACGACTGCGGGAAATGCCCGCAGGTGTAGCGCCTGGACGCGCCGAAACGTTCAGGCGCGTTGTTCAGGGCCTCTTCGTAGGCTGGGCCGAACATGCCGGGCTGCACCCGGGCGGTCTGGTTGGTCTCGTTGATCTGAAGGAGCCTGTTCATGTGGGTGCTCGTCACCAGACTCACCCCGCCCTGTGCGGGGCGCACCCCGAAGTTCACCGACGAGCCGGCCGCGAACACGGAGACAGGCACGGCGTGTTCGTTGCAGTAGGCCACGATCCTGGCCACATCCTGCTTGTCGCGCGGATGCACCACCACATCGGCGCTCTGTCGGACGATCCCCTTGCGCAGCTCCATGAGCTCTTCGGTGGTCTTGCCGCAGGCGTATTTGATCCTGCTGTAGTCGTCGGTGCAGACGTTCTCGGGTCCCACGATGCTCTTCAGACATCCCACGTGCCGCTCATCCAGGTCCACCGGCCGGTTCAGAACTGCCCTTCCCGCTCCCTGGTCCTGCTTTTGGGAGAAGTCCTCGCGGGTCATGCCGAATTCGTCCATCATCATGGCGACCCATCCGTCGCTCGGGTGCTTGAAGGCTACGGGACTGCCGTATTTAACGATCGACCTGATGCTGCCGCTTTCCGGTGCATGCTCCGTCCATTCGGGCCTGAATTTCTTTTTTCCAAACATGGGGCTCTCCTTGCACATGATTGTATGGAATAAAAAAACCGCACCGCCCTATTCACGGGGCATTCCACCACTGCCCGGTATCTTGAGCAGATCCATGGCATGCCGGTATTCATCCTCGGTCTTCTCACTGCTCCAGCCGAGTTCGCGGGCCGCGATGAGGGCGGTCTTTCTCATGATCTCCTCTCCGGGGTTGCCCAGGGTGGCGATGCCGGTTCTCCTCAGAACGATATCGCTCAGCCGCCTGGCCATCTCGTGCCGCACGGCGAACAGCACCTCGGCGAGGATCTCGCCGTCCGTGCTCACCACCTCGGCATACCCGCGGTTTTCTTCCGCGAGTTTCAGGACCTTGTGATACTCGGTGCCATAGTGCCTGCCCAGGTAGTCTATGGTGCTCTGTCCGAAGCCGGGATATCTCCTTTTGATGGAGTCCAGGAATGCATTGATGTCCCGGATCCCGCACCCGAAGAGGTAGCGCCGGTCGGTGATGGCCTGGCCCATGGGCATCTCTGTCTTTTCCCTCACCAGGTCCATGACCTTCTGGGCAAGGTTCCGGCTGGTGGTATACTTGCCACCCTCCACAGTGATCAGGCCCTGGAGCCCGTCTGAGGCGTTGTCATAGATCTCGTACTTCCGGGACGTCTCATACGTGCCCTCGGTCTGCTCTTCCACCAAAGGTCTCAGGCCCCCGTAGGTGTAGAGCACCTCGTCAAAGCGCACAAAACCTGCACCAAAGGTTGAATTCACCTCGTCGATGAGCTCCATGATGCTCTCTTTTGTCACCCGGTAGTCGTCGGGGTTGCCGATGTACTCCTTGTCCGTGGTCCCGATCAGCGTGTGGCCCCGCCAGGGGATCAGGAAGAAATGCCTTCCCTTGGGGGTCATGGATGCTACAACGCTCCCCTCGTTGATCTTTTTGCCCGTGATGATGTGGATGCCCTCGGAACGCCTGAGCGTCTCGTTCGCTTCGCCCTTTTTCGCCAAGCCCAGGATGATGTCGGCCCAGGGACCTCCGCAGTTGATGGTGATATTCCCGCGCACCTCGTGACAGGTGCCGTTCAGGAGATCCGTTGCCGTGACCCCGGCCACCCTGCCGGATCGGTCCGTGATGAACCCGTCGACCTTGACATAGTTCGCGGCATCGGCTCCGAAGGCAGTGGCAGACTTGATGAAAGCGAGCGTGAGGCGTTCGGGGAATATGCTCATACAGTCGTAGAACACGGACGCGCCCGAGAGCCCCTGCTCCTTGAGGCAAGGCTGCATTTCGAGGGCCTTCTTGGTGGTGACGGTCTTGTGCAGGGGGATCTTCTTGCTCTCGTCCCAAGTGCTGCCCCGGTCGTAGGACAGGATGTCATAGATCGTGAGCCCTGCCTTGACAAACCATTTGCTGTTCTTGAGCGACGACTTGTAATGGGTCATGAGCATGGGGAACGGGTAGACGAAGTTGGGCGCGATGTCCTCGAGAATCTTGCGTTCCTTCAAGGATTCCCTCACCAGGGAAAACTCCATGTTCGCCAGATACCGCAACCCCCCGTGGATGAGCTTCGAGGTGGCTGCGGACGTGGCCCCGGAAAAGTCGCCTTTTTCGAGCAGCGCCACCTTCAGCCCCCGGCTGGCGGCATCGTAGGCGACAGAGGCCCCGGTGATTCCTCCCCCGATAACCACCACATCATAGATCCGGTCTTTGTGATCTTCGATAAATCTCCGCATCGTTCCTACCTCCTGCTATTCCTGCCTATTTGCAGCGTATCGACCACCGCCTTCTGGGCATAGGTGAGAACGTCCTGCATGATCTTTCTGGCCAGACCGGGGTTTCCTTTTTTGACCGCCTGGTGGATCTCCTCGTGAAAACGCACGGAGCGCTTCACGTTTTCCTGATCATTGAAATAGAGATGCCCGTATTCGATCATGAACTTGTTGAAGAAGTTCAGCAGGGTGAGATACAAGATATTGCCGCTCGCAAGAGCAATGATGTGGTGCACCCGGATGTCCTTTTCCAGAGTGGAGAGATCATTGCCATTCCAGATGACCTCCTCAAGGGCTTCGATATGGTCGTCCGTCCTGTTCCTGGCTGCGTGAAAGGCCATCTCAGGGCCGATGATGGTCCTGAACTCGAGCAGGGCGGCAATGACGTCGTCGCGCTGGCGCTCGTCCAGACGGATCATGGCCCTGATGAGCTCGAGGCTCCCGCTCTCCTGAAAGTCCTTTACATAGGCGCCGTCGCCGTGACGGATCTCCACCAGATCAAGGGATTCCAGCTTGCCGAGGGCCTCTCGGACCGTAGACCGGTTGACCTCCAGGTCTCTGGCGAGCTCCCGCTCGGTAGGGAGCTTTTCTCCCACGGCCAACTGCCTTTTGATGATGCTCGTGAGCAGGATGTTCTCGATCTCTCCGGAAAGTCTGCTCCGCATGAGCGGGCGGGTGAGAATCAATGCTGACATGTGCCTCCTCCATTTGGTCCGGTGGTCCGACCATTGGACCATTTTTTACCGATAAATCCGGTCCTGTCAAGATCTTTTTCATTGGGCGCGGATCGGATGGACCGGTCAGGAATGTTATCGGGCAGGGGGCTGCTGGTCGAAGAGATAGCTCAGGCAGTCGAGAGAGTCTTCTATCTGGATGGGCAGGACCTTGGCAAAGGTATCCAGCATGATCAGGGCATCGAGGGTGGATTCGGTCTGCGTCGCGTCCTTCAGGCGCTCGGTGAACGAGATGTTCATCAGGTGGATGTCCTGGTAAACCCGGGTGAGCCCGGCGAGCTCCAAGTCTGCGCACTGCCCGTTCTTTTTCAGAAAGTACTGGGCGAGCAGATACATGGATGTGGCGCGATAAATGGTTTCCTCCCCGGTGGCCAGAGGAAGGTGAAAACGCGCCATGGGTCTCAGGGGCGCGGAGAGCGGACATCCGCAGGTCGCGCTGATGAGCCCCATGAGCGAGCTGATGGCGTTTTGCAGAGTGGTCGGCTGTGAAAAGATCCGCTCCGGAGTGACCACGCTCAGGTGGATCTCATGAAACGACATCTTGCCCTGAAATCTATTGACCGTATTTACCAGATGGACTGCCAGAGGGCAGTGAGGGTCGGTCTCATGAGAGAGAGGACAGTTGGGGCACTGGTGAAACCCGAGCACGGTCCAGGAAGGCAGATATCCGGGCCGATCATTGGCCAGTTCGAGCGTTTTCGGATTGAGCCTCAAATTGATGATTTCCTGGGTCCTGTCAGTAAAGGTGAAGCAATACCGGATGGGGATGCTCTTCATGTCGCCACGCTCCTGTTGTTCATGCAGCAGCCCACAGATGCACACGAGCAACGCTGGTAATCATACCTTTGTTTCCAGCCGTGCATGGTCATATTGGTGAATTTCATTTCATCATCCCTTCGTCATTTCACTCAGGAATCTTTATAAACCGGCTATCTCAAGGGGAGCATTTTACCAAAACAGGTTCCTGAATATCGAGGCATCTGATCACTTGGCTCTATCGCAGACATACCCTGAAACAAGCTATTGTCAGGGTCGCCTTCCGCTGGGTCTTCGTGAGAATGAACCCGGTTAATTGCCCCGACAGTGGTTGCATCGGACAGGTATTTGGCGTATGGCGCTTTTTCGCGCCCCTTGGAGATCTATGGAACCATCAGGCATATAACCGTGTTTCAGGCTTTTTCATGTTGTTTCCCTTTACTTTGCCCTGATATTTACCGAAAGATACCTTGAATACTGTCAAATACAGAGGGAGGGAGGGATGCATGAATAAATTTATTACAGGAACACTGTCGGTTCTCATCGTGATTTTTGTGGCGGTGGCTTGTTTCGCACAGGACAGGGCCTATAAAATCGAGGTGCTGCAGGTCACCAACATCGGACCCTTTGACGCGGCATACACGGGGTTCATCAAGGGCCTTGCTGAAAACGGGATTGCAGAGGGCCTGAACCTCACGGTCAACCGCCGGATCATTGATTTCGACGCGGAAAAGGGAGGTTTGTGGAAAAAGGTCGGTGTGCTCCTGGAGATCAGGAACACTGCGTCCAAGATCGTTGACGCCCGCCCCGACCTGGTGCTGACCATCGGAACGCCCGCCACCAAGTATGCAAAGGACAGGATCATCGGCGCGGGCATCCCTCTGGTGTTCACCGCGATCGCCATCCCCGAGGCTGCGGGCTGCGCGTCGCTGACCACTGCAGGCCCCGGGTTCACCGGCTCAACCTTGTATATGGACATGGGGTCGGCCCTCAAGATCGCCCGGCTCGCATTTCCGGGCCTCAAGACCGTGGGCGTCGTCCACACCGATGACGACAACGCACTGGCCCAGGCGCAGCAGGCCAAGGCTGCAGGCCCGCCGGAAGGATTCGCCTTCATCACCAAGGAGATCAGCAAGAGCGAGAAGTTGACTCCTGCGGCTGAAGACCTTATCTCCAAAGGCGCCCAGGGCTTTGCCGTGCTCCTGGATTCCTACTATGGCATGCGGAACTACGAACCCTGCCACGAGCTTGCGGACATCTCTCTCAAATACAAGCTGCCGGTTTTCAGCCTTGTCCATATGAAGGTGCCGGGATCCATTCTGTACGTGGGCGCAGAGTTCCCGCACGTCGGTTCGCTCGCCGGCGCGCAGGCCTCACAGATCCTCCTTAAGGGATCGAATCCCGGAGACATGCCCATCCTCAGGCAGGAAGACCTGACCATCATGGTGGACACCAGCCGGCTCAAAGAGCTCCAGATCGAACTGCCCATCGAAATCCTCCAGCTTGCAAAGGCCGTGGAATAGACCTTTTCCCCCGGGTTTCTTTCCCGCCTGATCACGGGAAAGAAACCCAGCCAAAGCCGGTCCTCCGGCAAACCAGGAGAGGTGAAGGCGATCAGTCCGATTTCCTGCTGGGAGAAACCCGGCCAAGGCCGGCCCTTCGGCAAACCAGGCCGCCCCTTTTGGAATGCATCCTTTATTGTATGGAGACACCCCTCCAATGAGAGGGGGACCAGGAAAGACAACCTGATTGTGAAAAAATACCGGGATGTGGAAAGGCCCGGTTCCTCTTTTTTTACGGGAAACCAGGCCCTGAAACGTCAGCAGGATTGATCGGGATACGGCATCAGAAGTGGAAGGTCACCTTGGCTGCAAAAAGATACCAGTCCTCCTCGTAGCGGTCTTCCGCCGGGTCTTCGGGAACCGGGTTGTCGGCGCCCAGAAGGATTGCGGTGCCGTCCATCTTGTGGGCCTCGAGCTTGATGATCCAGTTCTCGTTCACGTCAAAGCGCGTAGTCAGCGCGATATCCTTGAGCCACCCCCGGTGCTCCTGGGCGTCGAGCCCTTTGGCTACGCGTTTCTTGCCGTCTTTGTCGTCCTCGTTGGCGTAGTAGACCGAGTAGTAGGTGCCCAGCTCAAACCAGGGAGTGAACCGGTAGGCGAGGCTCGTGTAGTATCCGGCCGAGCTGAACCGGTCCACCTTGATGGTGCCGTCCTGGACTGCCACTCCACTCTGGCTCAGAACCGGCTCCAGCGTAGTGAACAGCGGGGAGTTCCTGAACTCGATGTTGTAGGTCGTCCGCATGTATTCCGCGGCGAACACCAGGTTCCTCCACATGAACTCCATGGACGCGGTATAGCTGACCGCCTCCACGCCGAACTCGCTGGGCGAGAGGATAATACGGGTTCCGTAATCATCAAGCGAGCCAATCAGACCAGCAAATGCAGCGTCCCCTGCAGCGAGGGCCTGCCGTAACTCACCAGGCACCCTGGCGGTATCCAGCAGCGTGGTAGCGTCCGCTTCGAACTGATAACCCCAGGTGGAGCAGCCGAGGATCAAGCCCTCGAGGTTGGTGATCCATCGGATGCTCCCGGCATAGGTGTAGTCCACGTTGATCCGGTCCACGTCAACCAGCAGACCCATTTCCTTGAAAGGCCACTGGTCCTCCAGCAGCCTGGCCGCCCCCTTGTCGGAGTCGAGGTTCACCGTGCCGTACTGCAGGTCATAGGAGAGCGACCCCATGTCGCTCAGCCCGAGGTCGCCGTAGAGGCCGGCCCCCTGAATGGAGGAGATGGCCTCCCTCCAGGCCTCGATATACACACTCTGGGGCATGAGGATAAAGGTGCGCACCATGTCCAGGTCCCGGGTCTCGTTGTAGAGGCCATGCACGAACTTCATGTTACCGACCGTGAGGCCGAGCCAGTCGCGGAAGTGATAGTCGGCGATCGCCCAGTCGAGGATCACCTCGTTGTTTCCGATGGTGCCCAGGTCCCTGGAAAGAAACTGAACCCCCAGACGCAGCCTGTCCGAAACCTCGGCCGAGAAGTTGATGCCCGCCTCGTTGAACTGGGAGGTGCCGTCCTTTGTCTCGGCAAAGAAGTTGTTGTCGGTGCTCTGCAGATACCCCTGAGAGATGAACCCCCTGATATCGATCCCCTGATACTCATAGGCGCGGGCGTTCCCGGATATACAGCACATGGCAAACAAGGCTGAGAGAAACGCGATTTTCACAGCACTCTTCATTTTTAAGCCTCCTACTCAATCATAAGAATCTTCAATTGGTTCTGATATGCACGCTGGGGGAGATAACCTATGGCCCCGGGGGTGTTTGCCACGAATTCCGCAAGCTCGTCGGGCGAAGTGAATGCATCGGGCGCCTTTCCTCTCCCGGTGAAGACCTGGCTCTTCCAGTAATTTTGGAACTGATGCGGGGTCTTGCCCACATACATCCGCAGAAAATCCCTGTGATCATCGCCCTCTTTCAGGGTCGCCAGCACGATCTTCTGCCCGTCGCTCCATCTGGTCTTTCTCCCCAGAAATATCTCCTGGACGGCATCCCGACTCAGCGATTCCACCGGCACGGAGTCGTTCGCCACCACCATCACCTCTGACGCAGCGTGCCCCGCTGGAAAGATGAATCCACCGAAAACGGAAAGAACCATGCAGGCAAGGACGATGTGCGCAATCAGGGGTATGCTCCTCAACTTCATAACAATTTCTCTCCTTTCCCCATTTCATCCACGGAAAAAATGTCTAAAAGCTTTTTGCCTTACAGCATTACAGCATATCACCTATCGGGGATTCATCGGCAAATCTTAAGCAAAACTAACTAATACCAGGTTTTTTCGGTTGGTTAAATAAAAAAAGATCCGGAATTATTATTCATGATCGAGATCTTCCTCCAGCACCTCCCGCACCTTCTCCGTCAGGGCGAAGGCGGAAAACGGCTTCTGGAGCAGGTGCTTTTCCGTGTCGGGAATGCCGTAGAGGGAGACCATGTCACCCGGATAACCCGTGATATAGAGGACTTTCATCCGGGGATAACACTTCAGGAGGTTTTTCACGATCGCTGGTCCGTCCATGCCCGGGAGCACGACATCCGCGATCACCAGATCGATATGGCCCGAATGGGACCCGCAAATGTCCATGGCCTCTTTTCCGCTCCGGGCCTTGAGCAGGGTGTAACCGATGGAACCGAGCACCTCGGTGACAAGGTCCAGCACATAGGGGTTGTCCTCCACCACCAGAACGACCTCTGACCCGCCTCTGACAGGCACCTTTCCCGTCTTTCGCAAAACAGCCTCAGGGACCTCTCCACTCACGGGCAGCAAGACCTCGAAGGTCGATCCCTTCCCGGGCTCGCTCCTGAGCGAAATGCTTCCGCCATTGTTTCTGACGATCCCATAGATCGTTGCCAGGCCGAGGCCCGTGCCCTTGCTCGCCTCCTTGGTGGTGAAGAAGGGTTCAAAGACGTGCGTCATGGTCTCTTCATCCATACCCACCCCAGTGTCGCTCACATCGAGCTTGATATAATCACCGGGATTCAGGTCCGGATGCTTTGCCATGTCGCTTTCCTCCAGATAAACGCGCCTCGTGCTGATGGTCAGGACGCCTCCCTTGTGCATGGCGTCCCTGGCATTGAGGGCCAGGTTCATGATGATCTGCTCCACATGCCCCTGGTCGGCATACACGTTGCCGATGTCCTGCTCAAGGCGGGTCTTCAGCTCGATGTCTTCCCCGATGAACTGCCTGAGGAGGTTCTGCATATTTTCGATCACCTGGTTCATATCCAGTGATCGCGGCTTGACCTTTTGTTTGCGGCTGAATGCCAGGAGCTGGCGGACCAGGGAAGACGCGGTCTCTTTCACCTCCTTGATCTTGAGGATGTTGGACCGCACCTGCTCCGGGTTGCCGAGTTTGAGCAGCGCCAGCTCGCAGTACCCGTCGATAGCGGTCAGCAGGTTGTTGAAGTCGTGGGTGATGCCGCCTGCAAGGCGGCCGATGGCCTCCATCTTCTGCGACCGGCTCAGCTCGCTCTCCAGGGTCTTTCGCTCGGTGATGTCGCGGCTCTCGAACAGGACCGAGGGCATGCCGTCGATATCCATGAGCTCTGCCGAGACAAGCACGACCCGCGACTCGCCCGACTTGCCCCTGAGCTTCGCCTCCTGATTCCGGACACTGCCCTGCTTTCTGATGAGATCCACGACCCGTGCCCTGTCAAGCGGCCTGTACCAGATTCCGAGGTTTATGGAACTGTTCCCGATCACCTCTTCCCGGGAATATCCGGTCATACGGAAAAACGCCTCGTTGGCATCCAGAAAGATCCCTTCTTCAAGGGTGGAGATGCTGATGGGGTCCGGGATGGACTGGAATATCTTCGCGAGCTTATCCCTGCCTGATCTGAGCTCGGCCTCGATGCCCTCGCGCACCTTTATCTCGCGTTTCAGCGCAAGGAGGACATTCGAGATTTTTTTCGCATGTTCTTCTATGAGGGCATCGAGGTCGCTGCGGGCACTGAGTGCCCCTTCTTCCGCGTCCCTGACCGCGCTCATGTCCCATGCCGATAACACCACCCCCTCTATGGATCCGTCCTTTCCCGCCAGGGGGGAATACCGCGCCAGGACAGGCAGTCTCCCGTCTCCCGGGGACCCGACCAGGTCATCGTACTGTCCCTCCTCGCCCCGCAGGGCCCGTTCGATCCGGGGTTTCTCTCTTTCCTCAAAGGCTTTCTCACCGAAGACCTCTTCGATGCTATGCCCGAGAACCTCTTCCACGGTCTTCCGGTAAAGGGCGAGGAATGCACGGTTCACGCAGGTATACACATATCTCCGATCGATGCACGCCACTGATTCCGGGGCGCGGGAAACGATCACGGCCCGGGAATACAGCTGATCCGCAACAGACCGGTACCGGTCCGCCAGGGCCATAAGATCGTGGAGTTCTTTTTGCACTTCCTGGTTGGTCGCATTTCCGGCCATTGCAGTAATCCTTTAGCTGCACGGGATACAAAGAGACAATAGAATGGAAAATAGCCTGTCCTCCCTGGGAATCAATACCGAAAAAGGGTTGCCTTTGAAGGATGCTGAGCCGTCAAAACAGCCGGCATGGATGCATCAGGGGTGTCTGCCCTTTTTTTGAGATGCTCAGAAGGCAAGGCGATTCGCCATGCAAAACGAAGAGGGAGGATTCAACAGCAGCAGCCCGGCAGAGGGAAGGGCCCTGAGGATCAGGCGGCTGCCGAGTTGAACAGCTCCTCGATCTCCTCCCGGTCGATCTTCTCCTTTTCCAGCAGAACCAGAGCGCCTTGCTTCAGCACGTCCCGCCTCTGCCGCAGGATCGCCAGGGCCGCCTCGTACTGGGTGTGGATGATGTTCCGGATTTCGGCATCGATGGCCCGCGCGGTCTCCTCGCTGTACTCGCGGGCATCCCCCGGCAAGCCGGCATCGAGAAACCGGCCGCCTTTTTCTGAGGACAGGCAGATCTGGCCGAGCTTTTCGCTCATACCATATTCCTTGACCATGCTCCGGGCGATGTCGGTGGCCCGCGAGAGATCGTTGTGGGCCCCGGTTGAGATGTCGCCGAACACGATCTCCTCGGCGGCCCTGCCGCCGAGGAGGGATGCGATCCGGTTGAGCAGATCGGTCCTGCTCAGCAAAAACCGGTCCTGGGTGGGCACCTGCATGGTGTAGCCCAGAGCTGCAACCCCTCGGGGAATGATGGAAATCTTGTGCACCGGATCGGTCCCGGGCAGGGCAAGGGCCACGATGGCGTGCCCCATCTCGTGATAGGCCACGATCTCGCGCTCTTTGGTGCTGATGACGCGGTTCTTCTTTTCCAGGCCCGCGACCACCCGTTCCACCGCCTCTTCGAACTCGGTCATGCCGACCGCCTTTTTTCCGTGCCTGACCGCCATCAGGGCCGCCTCATTCGCCAGATTGGCGAGGTCGGCCCCGGACATGCCCGGGGTCATTCCCGCGATCTTCTCGACATTTACACTCTCATCTATCTTGACGTTCTTCATGTGCACTTTGAGGATCTTGATCCTTCCGGCCTTGTCCGGACGGTCCACGACCACATGCCTGTCGAACCTGCCCGGACGCAGCAGTGCGGGATCGAGGATCTCGGGGCGGTTGGTGGCGGCCATGAGAATCACCCCCACCTTTGCGTCGAACCCGTCCATCTCGGAGAGGAGCTGGTTCAGGGTCTGCTCGCGCTCGTCATGGCCTCCGTTGAAGCCTGCGCCCCTGGCCTTGCCCAGAGAATCGAGCTCGTCGATGAAGATGATACACGGGGCCTTTTGCTTGGCCTGGACAAAGAGGTCCCGTACGCGGGCCGCGCCCAGGCCCACGAACATCTCCACAAAGTCCGAACCGCTCAGGCTGAAGAACGGCACTCCGCTCTCGCCTGCCACGGCCTTGGCCAGCATGGTCTTGCCCGTGCCCGGAGGCCCTACCAGCAGAACGCCTTTGGGGATCTTGCCTCCGAGCTCTGAGAACTTGGCCGGGTGCTTCAGGAAGTCGATGATCTCCACCAGCTCCTGCTTTGCCTCGTCCACGCCTGCCACGTCGCCGAATCGAATGTTCAGCTCGTCTTCCATATAGATCTTGGCCTTGTTCTTCCCGATCGACATGAAACCCGGCTGGTTGCCCGACATCCGGCGTATCACGAAATACCAGACCGCCACCAGGAGCACGATGGGGAGCACCCACGACAGGACGTTCTGGAGATAGTTCACCTCGATCTCGCCCTTGAATGTCACCTGATAGTTCTGCAGCATCTCGGACAGCTCCGGGTCCACCCGGACGCTCTTGAATTTCTGCTCTTTTCCCTCCTGGGTTATCATCTTCCCCTGAATCTCGTTTTCCGAGACCGCGATCTCTGTCACCTTGCCCTCTTGCAGAAGGCCGAGAAACGAGCTGTAGGGAATGCTCTCCACAACGAACATGGATGATATGTAGCCCTGGACGATGAGCACCACCCAGATCCCGATGAGCACATACCAGAGGGAAAATTTATGACGCTTTTCCACGAATGGTCCTCCTAGCGATTGTTGCCGCGCTTTACGGTTGGAAAAAATTGACCACTCAGATGTATCAGGGTGGCAGATGATATTCAAGTCTAAATTTATTCCAGCAAGGACCTCCCATGGCTTGAGGCCCCTCCGGTCAGAAAACCGCCGGCCGAAACCCTCTCATCCCCCTTACGCGCTTACGCGCACCCCGAGGGTTCAGGGAAGGAGAATCGCCTCCCTTTGGAGCCGCGTCAAAAGGATAATGAGAAAAAGGAGTGTGTCATGACCGGGAAGATAACACGATGGCTTATGGCCTTATCATCGTTCACCCTCCTCGCCGAGCCGGGGAACGCATCAGGGCCCCGATACGATGAGGCGACCTTTGCGGGCGGCTGCTTCTGGTGCATCGAGGCGGCCTTTGACAAGACCGACGGCGTAAAGGGAGCGATCTCGGGCTATACGGGCGGGCGCAGGGAAAACCCCACCTATGAAGAGGTCTCCACAGGAAAGACCGGCCACTTCGAGGCGGTCCGGGTCATCTACGACCCGTCCAGGATCAGCTATCAAAGGCTCCTCGATATTTTCTGGCAGCAGATCGACCCCACGGACAGCACCGGACAGTTCGTGGACAAGGGCTCCCAGTACCGGACCGCGATCTTTTATCACAACGACGAGCAGAAGCGCATTGCCGAGGAATCAAAACGCCTGCTGGAGAGCTCGGGCCGGTTCCACCGGCCCATTGTCACCGAGATACGGCCGGCCGCTGCGTTCTACCGGGCCGAAGAATATCATCAGGGCTATTATGAAAGAAATGCATCCAGATACGAGTTCTACCGGAGCCGGTCCGGGCGCGATCAATATCGGAGCCCCTGTGCAGCCGGTCTCTGTCCCGTTTTGGACAGAGACAAGCAGCCGGAAGAAGGCCGGATCGACGAAGGCGAGTTGAAGGCCAGGCTTACCCCGCTCCAGTACCGCGTCGTCCGGGAGCAGGGGACCGAAAAGCCGTTTCAGAACGAATACTGGGACAACAAGCGCGAGGGAATCTATGTGGACGTGGTATCCGGCGAGGTCCTGTTCAGCTCCCGTGACAAGTTCGAGTCGGGAACCGGCTGGCCCAGCTTCACCAGGCCCCTGGAGCCTGGGAACATCGTCGAGCGGAAGGACGCCAGCCACGGCATGGTCAGGACCGAGGCCAGGAGCAGAAAAGGCGGCTCGCATCTCGGGCACGTGTTCAGCGACGGCCCTCCCCCCACAGGGCTGCGCTACTGCATGAACTCGGCGGCCCTGCGCTTCATTCCCCGGGAAGACCTGAGAAAAGAGGGATACGGCGCGTACGAAAAATATTTCTGAGCCCAGGCTTGCACCGAACCCCCGGGCGCATTTCCCGGGAAAGCCCATCCAGAATAGATGCGCTTTACCGGGCGCTCGCCTCCTTATGCGTGTAGACCCGCTTGGCCTTCCACGCCTCTCTTTTTCCGGTCGAGCTCCTTGACCTCGCGCCTGAGGATCTTTCCCACCGGGGTCTTGGGCAGCTCGTCGATGAACTCGATCTGCCTGGGCACTTTATAGGGGGCGAGCCGCTGTTTGCAGAATTCTACGATCTCTTCTGTTGAGAGGAGATCTCCATCCTTGAGCACCACATACGACTTCGGAGCCTCGCCCCGGTACCTGTCGGGCACCCCGATGGTGCAGGCTTCGAGGATTCCGGGATGCTCCATGAGCACCTCGTCGACCTCTTGAGGAAAGATGTTGAATCCGCTGGCCACGATCATGTCCTTCTTGCGGTCCACGATGGTGAGGTATCCGTCCTCGTCAAGGAACCCGATATCCCCGGTGTGAAGCCAGCCGTCTCGAAGCACGGCTGCGGTCTCATCGGGCCTCTTGTAGTATCCCTTCATGACCTGGGGCCCTTTGAACAGGATCTCGCCCGCCTCGCCCTGTTTCAACACCTTTGCGGGGTCGTCCACATCCACGATCTTCAGATCTGTGTTCGGAAGGGGTATGCCTACGGTTCCCGGCTTGATGGTTCCCTTCCAGGGCGAGGCCGTGCCCATGGGTGTGATCTCGGTGAGCCCGTAGACATTGATGATGTCGCCTCCGGTGAGCCTCTTGAGCTCTTTCATGGTCTCCACAGCCAGAGGGGCCGCACCGGCGATAAATCCCTTGATGAACTTCAGGTCCATGGAGGTGAACCGCCTGTCGTTGAGCAGGGCCGCGAATATGGTGGGTACACCCGGCAGGTAGCAGGGCTTGAACTTCCTGAGCAGCTCGATGATGATGCCCGGTTCGGGCCGGGGAACCAGGACAATGGTGCTGGCCGTGGCCATACAGAGATTCTGAATGCCGGTGAACCCTGCTGAGTGGAAAAAGGGGAACACCCCCATCATGCTCTCGCAGCCTTCCTTGAGATCGGGAAACCACCATCTGAGCTGCTGAACGTTGCACGACATGTTGGCGTGGGTGAGCATCACCCCCTTGCTCACACCCGTGGTGCCCCCGGTATAGAGAAGCGCGCCCACATCATCCCACCCGGCCTGCTCGGGTATGGAATCGCCGGGATACTGTGCCAGAAGGTCCATAAACCGGAATACTCCGGGCTGCCGGACGACCTTGCGGTACATCCCCTTTTTCACGTACGGGAAGAGCTGCTTTTTAGGGAAGGGCAGATAGTCGTTGATATGGCAGGTGATGATGGTTCCGACTTTCGTCTCGCTCTGGATCTTTCTCGCCCTGGGGAGCAGGATGTCCAAAGTGACGAGGACCTTGGCATCCGAATCGGCCAGCTGATTGGCGAGTTCCCGCTCAGTGTAGAGGGGATTGTTCTGCGCCGCGACGGCCCCGATCCGAAATGCGGCATAGTTTGCGATAATCGCCTGCGGAATGTTGGGAAGCAGCACAGCGATTGTATGGCCCTTTTTCACCCCCAGTGCTTCAAGGGCCCTGGCAAACCTGTTCACCAGACCGTCGAGCTCGCGATAGCCGATGTTCTTCCCCATATAAATCAGGGCCGTGGTGTCCGGAAAGCTCTGTGCGCTCCGGGAGAGCATCTCTGAGAGCGTGATCCGATCAAAGACCAGCTCGGGCGGAACATCGGGGTTGTAGTGCTTGTGCCAGACTCTCTGAAAGCCCATATCCCCTCCTCATCTGTAAAAAACGCACCGCGCTATGGTAACATCTTATTGTATTATCATATTATATTAATCATCATTGGGCACAAGTCAACCAACCGCTTGATTTTCCTTTTTCTCTCCTTGTGATCAATGGCACGGACCTACAACCGCAAAGCCCTTGGGCCCTATTGAAACCGCAAACAGCGGGCAATATAATCCGCCCTGAAGACCGCCACCCCTACGCGGTTTCGGAAGAGCGCCTCCCCAGTTCCGGTTTAAGCCCCACAAGCTCGGCGAAGTTCTCTCCCAGGAGCCTCCTGCGAGCGCCCTTGTCCGGGAAGAGCCGCTCGATCCTGCGCTTGATGAATCCGTAGTCGTACCTTCCCTCCTTGTCATGGAAGCCGTACGGCCCGTCGGTCCCAAAGAGCAGTCGATCGGGGCCGAGGCGCGCGACCGACTCTTGGGTGGCCTTCTCGCTCACGTACGAGGTCTGGGACAGATCGAGATAGACATTCGCCAGGGAGAGAACCGTCTTCCAGGTGTCGGAATATCCGGGAAAACCCGTATGTGCGAGCACGAGCTTGAGCTCGGGCACCCGGGCAAGGAGTACCTCGTAATCCCCCTCTTGCCCGAATCCGCAGTGGATGAGCAGGGGCTTGTCCAGCTCGGCGAGCTCCCTGGCCACGGGCAGGAGCTCGACCGGGGCGAAGCGATGCCAGAACGGATGGGCCTTGACCCCGATGAAGCCGGGCTCGTCCCGGTACTTCCCGAGCTCGTCCAGCGGGTCCAGGCGGCCGCGCGGATTGACGAACACCCAGCCGAGAAAGCGGTCGGGGTGCCGGCGCACGACATCGAAGACTGCCCCGTTATCCGGGTCGGTGACGATCTGAAACGGTCTGCCCAGGATCTTGATCCCTCCTTGGGGCGTGAAGTTCGCTACCAGGAGCTGCCCCAGCCTTCTCAGCCGCCGGCTTTCCAGGATGGCATGGAGGATCCTCAGAAGCGGCCTGGGCGGCTCGGGGAAAAGCTCTATGAGAGACCCCATGAGCGCGGTCCTGTTCACCCCCGAACGGTCCATTTCCCGCAACAGGGCATCTGTGCCCAGGGCCTGCTGTTCAATGATATGGCCGCCCGAGCAAGCCCCGGACCCGGTTGAAGCCGGTTGCGGCCAGGTACGGCCCCGCTCCTTCCCGTCCTTTGAAGTGGACGCGAAGGAAGACTGCAGGTGATAATGACAGTCGATAACCATCTCATCCTCCTTAAAAAAAGATGACAGAATACACGCTGAGCCTCTCCATGGTATTTCAATAAGAGCGGTGCCTTGAAGAACGAGGCCGGCAAGGCCCTTTATTGAGGTGAGGATATCTCTTCTCTTTACACGGGTAAAGGCTTTTTGTTATGAAATCCCCTAAAAATAGCCCTTTTCTTTCATGTCACAGGAGAACAGGTACGAAGTGATACACACCAGACCCCTCATCCGCGCCTCGCATATCTTCATGGACAAAGCGCCCTTCAGGCGCGCCGCCGCGTTTTTTCGCCCGGAGAAAAGATGAGCGGCGGCGATATCACCTGGTGGAACTCCTCGATGAGGCGGATGTTCGGCAGCATCTCCCGCTGTTACGATTTGCTCAACACCCTCATGACCTTCGGCAGGGACCAGGCATGGCGTCGCTATGCGATCCGTGCGGCAATGCCTCCCCAAGGAGGCGCGCTTCTCGACGTGGGCACGGGCACCGGCAAGATCGCCCTGGAGGCCAAGGCCCAAAACCCCGGGCTTGTAGTGGCGGCCCTCGACCTCACCCCTGACATGATGAGGCAGGCAAGGCTCTCGGATGCGGCGAACGGCATTTTCTGGATAAACGGCGACGCGCTGGAGCTGCCCTTTGCCGACAGACGCTTCGACGCCGTGGTCTCGGGCTATCTGATGCGTAATGTCCCTGACATATCCCGGGCGTTTCAGGAACAGCTCCGGGTGGTCAAGCCGGGAGGACGCGTGGTGTGCCTTGATACCAGCCCTCCTGCATCGCGCCTGCTCGGGCCTGTCATACGGGTCTATCTCCGCTTCGTCATCCCGCTCCTGGGCGGACTGATCAGCGGCAGATGGGATGCCTACCGCTACCTGTCCCGGTCGACCGAGTCCTTCAAGACACCTGAAGAGCTCGCGGAGATCATGGCGAATGCAGGGTTCGCCCGTATCGACTCTCGCCGATTCATGTTCGGGACCATGGCCGCGGTCTGGGGCACACGCCCTCCCGGGTCCTGAAGCTTCCCGGCGAAAACCCGGCAGGAAAAGCTCGATGCCCTGGAGGGGATGCTCGCCATCATACCCCTGAACGAGCCGTCCCATCCTGAACGGCATCGGAGCATGCGACCGGCGGGTTTGCCCTTGTTCATCAGGCGTGGCTCCCTTACGGCCCACTGCTGCCTCATGCACAGGTAAGAGGATATGGCTAATGTCAGAAGAATTCGAGCTCACCTTGAGGGTGTGCGCGGATGTACCGGAGCCCCTGTTCCGCGCCGCGGCCGGGCTTCGGGTCACTTGAGGATCTTTAAAAGCCCTTGAGTCTTATTCCGCGGCAACGTGTCTGGCCAGGCTCAGGACTTCCTCGAATATGTCTCTCATCTCGTATATCTTGCCGGAGATGAGCATGAAGAGTATCTCGAGCCTGAGTACAGGATCAAAGGTGGTGCTCAACAGCCGGTCGATCTCTTCCTGGGTGCTCACGAGGTCGGGATTATCCGACAGGAGCTTGTCTCTTTGCCGGATGAGCTCCTGAATATCCCGGGATTCGCCTGTTCCCTTTGTTTCACGACACATGGTGAAATCGTCATAATACATGGCTACACCCTGATCATGGTTCACGTCTCTGCCCATCTTCCCCCTGCTCCATAAACACAGGATGAATCCGGGCCACCAGCCATACCGCCAGCAAGCCGTATGCCAGCTTAAACATATTATTATATCAATATGTTATTTGATATGTTCCGAGCAATTCTACCCTCGGGCCGATAAAACAGTAAATTTTTTCATTCATTGGGAAGCATTGTTCCCATTATTTTCTTTTTCAATCATACTATCCGGAAAGGTGCGGGCTGCATTGAACGCATCGCCGGCCCCTGCTTCATAAGCTAAGAATACGTGCTTCAGGCCACATTTCCACAGTAAAGTCCAAACATCGTCATTGACATCCGCCCGGCGATTCTCCCATAGTAAAAAATTAATGTAATGCTTGGGCGGTCTCTTTCAGGTCAAACGCTCAAGAGACCTGCTCGTCATGGACTTTCCGTCCCAGCCCCGGCATGCCTGCGAGGTGCCTGCGGAGGTTTTTTATGGGCAGGCCCTGCTGCGGCACATGGCGGGATGCAAAGGCGCGGTACGTTCCTGTACAAAGGCCGTTGTTGCCGGAGTGGAATGATAGGGGTTCCTGGATGTAAACATGCCCCTGCATTTCTTTTGTAAGGATTGAACCCGCACAGGAGGGAGCTCATGCAGGAGATAAAACTGAAAAAACAGGAAGGGGCCACTCACCCGGCCCTGGTTCGATCGGCTGCAGGATCGTGGTCTTGCCTGCTGCCGGTCCTGATTGCCGCGCTGGTCCTGTCAACAATGCTCGCAGCCGGATGCACCCGGCTGCTCGATTCCTACTTTGCCGGCACTGCACAGAAGATGGAAGGCACCATCACCATCCAGGGGCTCAGAGAGCAGGTCACGGTGCGCCGGGACAACCTGGGCATACCCTTCATCGAGGCCGCAAACCTGGAGGACCTCGCCTTTGCCATGGGCTTTGTCAACGCATCGGACCGGCTCGGCCAGATGATCAGCCTCAAGCTCGTATCGCAGGGAAGGGTTTCAGAAATGGCCGGCAGGGCAGGTCTGGATATCGACGTCTTCATGCGCACGATCAATCTGAAAAAGGCCGCACGCCTGCTCTACGAAGGGATGTCGCCTGAGAGAAAATCCCTCCTCGAATCCTATGCCCGGGGCGTGAACGCCTATATCGAACTCCACCGGCACAACCTTCCCCCCGAGCTCGCCCTGGCCGGCCACGATCCCGGGCAGTGGGAGCCGATCGACTCCATCAGCATCTTCACCCTGGTGAACTTTGCCCTTGCCTTCAACATGCACGAAGAAGCAGCCGCCCTTGCCCTGGCGAGGACCGTGGGTCCGGAGAAGACCGCATGGCTCCTTCCCGTCTATCCGGACGAGCCCATCGCCCTGGACGAGGCGGCAAAGCTGTCGGGAATCGACCTTTCCGGCACGCTCCCCGCCCTCAACCGCCTCACCGCGGCTGCTGACCTGAAGGCCGGGTGGGGGCTCATGCCTGTCGCAGCCTCCAACAACTGGGTGATCGCGCCGGAGAAAACCCTGAACAAGGCGAGCATCCTCGCCAACGACACCCACCTGCTGCTTTCCCTCCCGTCTCTGTGGAACCTCGTGCACGTCCGCTGCAAGGGAACAATCGATGCGGCAGGGGTGAACATTGCGGGCGTGCCCGCCATCGTGGCCGGATACAACGGCCGCATCGCCTGGGGGATGACCATGGTCATGGCCGACAACCAGGATATTTTTCTCGAACAGCTCAGGATGATCGGCACAACGCTGCACTACCGCTGCCAGGATGACTGGCTGCCGGTCGTGGAGCGCATCGAGACGATATGCGTCAGGGGGCAAGACCCGGAGAGTGTCACCGTGTTCGAGACCAGGCACGGCCCTTTGCTCAATGACGTGCTGAAAAACCCTCCCAGGAGTCCCTTCATGCCCGATTCCGTGCAGCTGCCTCTGGGTGCGGCATTTTCCTGGGCAGCCTTCGAACCCGGAGACGAAAGTGTGGATGCCTTTTTCTCGCTGGGCACGGCCTGTTCGGTGGAAGAGGCCCTGCCCCTGCTCCGCAGGATACAAGCCATCCCTCTCAACATGGTCGTGGCCGACCGGGAGAACATTGCCTGGCAGGTGACAGGACGCTATCCGCTGAGAAAAAACGGCAGGGGCCTCATGCCCTCGCCGGGCTGGACCGGTGAGTACGACTGGGTCGGATATCTGGACCCGGATGAGCTGCCCCGGGCCCTGAACCCGGCTGAGGGATTCATCGGCACGGCAAATCACCGCACCGTACCGCCCGGTTATCCCCATGTTCTGTCCTCGTCCTGGTACTGGCCGTCCAGGGCCGAACGCATCACCGAGATGATCGCGTCCTCTGAGGAACACACCCTGGAAAGCAGCATGGGCATGCAGCTGGATGTCAGCTCCACCTTTGCGCCCAAGGTGCGCAGGCTCTTTCTCGAAGGACCGCTCTCCTGCGACATATCCCGCGAGATCGACTCCTGGGAGGACCAGGGACAAAAAGACCGGGCACAAGAGGCCCTCGGCATGCTCAGGGACTGTGACGGCATCATGACATGCGATTCGAGGGGCGGGCTCATCATCGGGGCCCTGATGCATACTCTCACCGCCAACGCCTTTCTCGACGAGCTCGGGCCCGAAGGGTCACCGGCCTGGAAGGCCTTTATCACCAGCAACAATGCAAGCTACTGCGCCACCACAGACCATCTTCTCGTCCGGGGAGACGAGAGCCCGTTCTGGGACGACATATCCACGCCCGGGCTCGAGACCAAGGCCCGGATCCTTGCCCGGTCACTGGCTGACGCGATCGCGCTCGCAGAGAACAGGCTCGGCCCGGACAGAAGCCGATGGACCTGGGGCGCGCTCCACACCTACCGGTTCAGGACGGAATCGTCCAAGATGGCCCCCCATCTGGGGTTTATCCAGAGAAAGGGCATGCAGGCTTTGGCCTCCTACTTCAACCGGGGCCCCTTTCCTGCGCCCGGAGACCACTCGACCCTGAACGTCTCCGCCTACACCATTGGTCAAGACTTCGACACCTGGCTGATCCCGGCTATGCGGATGGTGGTGGACTTCAGCAGGGAAGAGCCGCTCTCCATCATCAACAGCACAGGCCAGAGCAACAACCCCGTGAGCCCGCACTATGACGACGGCATCCATGCGTGGCTCCAGGGGTCGTACCAGCCCATGCCCTTTGGCCGGGATGCGATCGAGAGGCAGTATGACCGGGTTCTGACGCTCGCCCCTGCCGCCGGGCAAGACACACCCCAAGGACCGTGAGGCCTTTGATTTTTTCCTTTTCCTCAAACATTTTCTCAGGTAAAGAATAAGCTCTTCAAAGGTCCAAAAAAGCTTCTCCAGCCGGGCTGCGCTCCGCTGCACACCGGCACACGGACCCCGTGCACGGCACGGAACTTACAGAAAAAAGGAGTGTGGTATGATTCACAAGAACGTTGTGACCGATTTCTGTCCGAAGGAATCCATGCCCTCCATCGACGCCACCGCCTATATCCATCCGCTCGCTGCGGTGATCGGCAACGTGACCATCGGCAGACGGGTGATGGTCGCGCCCTTTGCCGCTGTACGGGGCGACGAGGGCCAGCCCATCCGGGTGGACGACGAGTCCAACGTGCAGGACGGCGTCGTGCTCCACGGCCTGGAAACAGAGCTCAAGGGCCGGCCTGTGGAGAAGAATCTTATGGAGGCCTGCGGAGAGCACTATGCGGTATATGTGGGCAAGCGGGTGTCCCTGGCGCATCAAGTCCAGATACACGGCCCGGCCCGCGTGGGAGATGACAGCTTCGTGGGTATGCAGACCCTGGTCTTCAAATCATGGGTGGGGAAAAACTGCGTGGTCGAGCCGGGCTGTGTCCTCATGGGAGTGAGCGTTCCCGACGGCAGGTATGTCCCTGCGGGCACGGTGCTCAAAAAGCAGGACGACGCGGAGAATCTTCCCGTTATCACGGACGACTACCCGCTCAAGGACCTGAACAAGGGCGTCATCCATGTGAACACCGCCCTGGCAGACGGCTACAACAGATCCGGACCGAAATAAACGAGACGCCTTGCGCCAGACGGCCGGGCATCTCCTGAATGGACCGCAAAAAGACAAAAGGGACCTCTCTCATGAATTATGAACACCTCGGCCTGGGCATACCGGAGATCCTGCTCCCCCGGGAGGGGATTGACCTCACGAAGTGGGCGGTGGTCGCGTGCGACCAGTACACCTCCCAGCCCGAGTACTGGGAGCGGGTGAGGCGCCGCGTGGGTTCTCACCCGTCGACCTTTCACCTCATCCTTCCCGAGGCATACCTGGAGCAGAGCGACCCCCTCCGGGAGACTAAGCGGATCAACGCCTGCATGAACGAGTACCTCTCGGCAGGGGTCCTGGTCTCGCCGGGTCCGGGCTTTATCCTCGTGGAAAGGACTTTAGCGCGGGGCCCCGTCCGCAGGGGCCTGGTGGCGGCCCTGGACCTCGAGTGTTATGACTATTGTTCCGGTTCCCGGAGCCTTATCCGGGCCACCGAGGGGACCGTGGTGGACAGGCTTCCTCCCCGGATGAAGATCCGCAAGAACGCCCCGCTGGAGACCCCCCACATCATGGTCCTCATCGACGACCCGGAAAAGACCGTGATCGAGCCCCTGTTTGCCGGGAATCCGGAAAAGATCTACGACTTCGATCTCATGGAACACAGCGGCCATATCCGGGGATATCACGTTGGCGAAAAAAAGTCCCTGGACGCAGTCGCCCGCGCCCTGGAGCGGCTCGCGGACCCGGCTGCGTTCGAAGACAGGTACGGCATACAGGACCGGGATGTCCTGCTCTACGCCATGGGAGACGGCAACCACTCCCTGGCCGCGGCAAAGGAAATCTGGGAAGGTCTGAAGCACGCCTCCCCGGACCGGAAGGCTGTCATGGATCATCCCGCCCGGTACGCGCTCGTGGAGCTGGTGAACCTCCACGACGACAGCCTCGTGTTCGAACCCATCCACCGGGTAGTGTTCAACACTGATACGGTCCGGCTGCTGCATGCCATGGAGTCGTTCTTCACCGCGCAGGGCTCTTCCTTTTCAGTGAAAAAATATGCGTCTCAAGATGAGTTCACGGTCTTTCCCGGCGCAGAGCCCGGAGCGCACCGCATCTCGTTCGTGAGCGGGCACGACTGCGGCACGGTCACCATCACGAACCCCAGGCTCACCCTGGAGGCAGGAACGCTCCAGTCATTCCTGGATGCATACCTCTCAAGCGCTGGGACCTCAAAGGTCGATTACATCCACGGAGACGACACCGTGACCGACCTGGCATCGAAGCCTGGCGCGGTAGGCTTCTTCCTCCCGGCCATACCCAAGCACGACTTCTTTCGGACCATCGTCGCAGACGGCGTTCTGCCGCGTAAGACCTTCTCCATGGGGCATGCGGACGAAAAGCGCTTCTACCTGGAGTGCAGAAAGATCACCCGCTAGAGGAGACTTGTGCATTTACGGGTCAGTGAAACGCCAGGGGCTGATTCGCGGTCCGAGATCCAAGCCATGACCCCCGATCATTTGAGAAAAAAGAGGTCCTCTGGCAAGAACATCTGCACTCCCGGTCTTCCCAGGTGCAGGGCCTGTCCGGTTCTGGGCATGTGCCCTCAGGTGCAGGTGGCCGGGCATCGGTAGATCGCGTCTGGAGATACCCGGACAGATGAAAAAACCGAACTGTGAACCTGTCTCCGATAGCGGGGCTAGAACATCAGGTCTTCCGCCCGCGGGTGTTTGGGGATGTCGGGCCAGGGCCTTTCTGAATCGTCTTCGCCCGGGTACCAGGCAACGAGCCTGGCGACAGCCGTATGGAGCTGGGACCAGTTGGACACAACGATGCGGTATTCCCCGTCGGTGCGGTCCAGTTCGTAGGCATCCACTCCGTATTCCAGAACGATGCCGCTGGTGCCGAACTCGATCCGGCGGACTTCCACCTCGTTCTCCATCTGCCTGAGCGAGACAGTGAGAAACTTCACCTCGCCGGCCAGATCAGGCGAAACATGTTCCAGATCGAGCCTGACGCGGATGAGTCCCGGAGACCTCACCAGGATGTTGTAGTACAGGGAATAGGAATCGTGATCTCTCGGCGCCGGATGGAGCACAAAGGTCTGATTGAGCGAGAGAAACTCCTGCGCAGGGGTTGATTGTTCCGCACCCAGTATCGTGAAGGCTGCAATGAATAGAATGATCCCTGTCTTCATGTTCATAAAACCCTCCCTTGATACCGGCAGGTACCGTGCATCTCGACGGATGCCCCTTTTAACGCAGCGGAAACGACTGCCGCATCACCGAAGAATGCATGTGAGCGATATATTCCTATATAGTTGAATAACGCGCTGCCCCAATATGCCAAGAGAACGGAGTTCCCTCCCGTTGCGTATGGAGGAGGATTTCTCTTTGAGCAAAGGGGGTGGCCCCACTGTCGGGTGAACTGCAGATCCGGTTTTTCTTGTTGACACAACGATTGATTGGATGGTGTTGAACATGCTGTGATGTGAGAAGGGGGCGCCATGGTATGGAGCAGACGGCATACGAAAGATTGAGACGCTTTTTCTCGCCCCGCAGCGTGGCCGTGGTGGGCGCATCCGCGAAAAACCAGTGGTTCGGCAACCTGGTCGGCTATGGGCGGCGCTTCGGGACGGCTGTACCATTCTTTCCCGTCAATCCCGGGGCGGCCGAGATCGCGGGGATCAGGGCCCTGCCCTCCATCGAGCACCTCCCGGAGGGCGGCATTGATTTCGCGGTGGTCATGGTCAAGAGCGAAGCCGTGCCCGCCTCTGTGGAAAAGCTGCTGCACAAGGGCGTGAGGAACATCCTGCTCATCTCGTCGGGGTTTGCGGAGACAGGAGCGGAAGGCCAGGCAAGGCAGGAGCAACTGAAACGCTTCTGCAAGGACAACCACATCCTGCTCATGGGTCCCAACTGCCTGGGCTTCATGAACTTCTCCGATAGGGTGAACGTGTTTGCCGGAGGGTCAGTGGAAGGCGAGTTGCGCCAAGGGCCCATCGGCCTGGTGGGGCAGAGCGGCGCAAGCAGCGAGATCATCGCCAGCAAGCTCCTGAGAAAGTCGCTCGGCATATCCTTGTATACCACCACCGGCAACGAGGCTGTGATCACTGCGGAAGACTGCATGGACTACCTGGTCCACGACACCCGCACGCGCGTGATCACCGGGTTTATGGAAGGCTTTCGCAATATCGGCCGGATGAAGGAGATCGCTCGGGAAGCGGCGCTGAAACAGAAACCCATCGTCCTGCTCAAGGTGGGCAGATCAGAGCGCGGCATGCACGCGGCCCGTTCCCACACCGGGGCCCTGGCAGGCAACGATGCCGTGATGGACGCGTTTTTCCGGCAGTACGGGATCATCCGGGTGGAGAGCATCGAAGAGCTGGTGGAGACCGCCTCCGTGTTCTCCCGCTGCCCGCTTCCCCAGGGGGGGAGGCTCGGTATCTGCACCCTCTCGGGAGGCCTGTGCGGCCTCTATGCAGACCTGTGCAGCCGCTGCGGCATCGAGGTTCCCCGCCTTTCGGAGAGGACTGTCGCGGCCTTGAAGTCCGTCCTGCCCGACTTCGCCCAGCCCGACAACCCCCTCGACGTGACCGGATCGGGTTTCCTGCAGGGAATGGGCGATATCCTGAAGATCCTGCTCGATGACGAAAATCTCGACATGATCGCCACCCTGTCGTTTGCCCCCGCCAGTGACGGCGATGCCCTGATGCACGGTTTCAACCAAGGGCTCTTCCCGGTCGCGCGCTCCGCAAACAAGCCCGTGATCGCACTGAGCTTCCGGGAAATGACCGACTATGCCAGGCGCCACTATGGGGAAAACAGCATCTATTTCATCGAGCATCCTCAAGACTCATTCAAGGCGCTCTCGCACCTCATCCGGTATGCAGAGTTTCAGAAGGGCCTTGCCCGGGAGCGCTTTGGGCAGACCCTCGACTCGCCCGCACCGATAACAACCGGGTGATACGTCCCGGGCACGGTCTGCCTTTCATCACCAAAGAACGTGCGATACGCGCACCCGCCTTTTGCCCTGCCGTTTACCGGACAGCAGCCGATCTGTCCGGATGATCTGTCCTGTCTTCAAGACACTTTCCGGCATCCCGGACAGGCCGGGGTCTGTCACTCGTTCCCCATGTCCTTGTTATTCCTGGTAATTACATGTCGGCATATGCATTGCTTCATTAGT
>JALNWY010000008.1 GCA_023230665.1 Deltaproteobacteria bacterium | reverse complement strand
GAAACCGCTGCCATCTCTGCCTTTTCCCGCCTTCATCATCAGTAGCACGGCCCATCATCGGGCCGGCTTTCATGTAAGAACTTTTTTACATACCTCGGTTATTATTGCAACACAATCGATGTCCCTTCAGACACCCGCCCCATGCCCGGTCCAGGTTTGAAAGAGATCAAGACACCATTGACATCTCGGCCCAAAGGCCTATAGTTTCATCCCTAGCATGATATACAACTGGAAAGATACCTATGAAAGCAGGCGTACCGGGCCAAAAGAGGCCTTGTCAAAGATAAAGAAGGGGACGCGGATCTTTATCGGTTCGGCCTGCGGCGAGCCGCAGCTCCTGGTGAGGACGCTCATCGATATCGCTCCGAACCTGGCCGATACCGAAGTCATCCATTTTCTCGATGTCGGCACCACTGATTACACCGATGAGAAGTACGACGAGAGCTTCCGCCACAACGCCCTGTTCATCGGCTGGAACGCGAGAAAGGCCATCCAGGAAGGAAGGGCTGATTATACCCCGATCTTTCTCTCCGAGGTCCCCCTGCTCATGATGAGGGGGAGAATGCCTATCAACGTGGCGCTGATCACGGTCTCTTTGCCGGACAAAAACGGCTATGTGAGCCTGGGCGTTTCCGTAGATATCACCAAGACCGCGGCCGAGGTCGCGGATTACGTGGTCGCCGAGGTCAATCCCAACATGCCCAGGACCCTTGGAGACAGCTTTCTCCACGTGAGCGAGATCGATGCCTTTGTAGAAAACGACACGCCGCTTCTGGAGTTCTTTCAGAAGATCCCCGGAGAGATCACCCGGAGCATAGGCGAGCATATCACCGAGCTCATTGAAAACGAATCCACGCTCCAGATGGGAGTCGGGCGGATCCCCAACACCGTCCTGTCCTGTCTGATCAACAAGCGCGATCTCGGGATACATACCGAGGCATTCTCAGACGGCGTCATCGACCTGATCGAGGCCGGGGTTATCACCTGCAGAAAAAAGACCATCCATGCTGGAAAAGTCATCGCGAGCTTTTGCATGGGCACGAGGCGCCTGTATGAATATGTGGACAACAACCCCCTCTTCGAATTCCGGCCGTGCAAGTATGTGAACGATCCGTACGTGATCGCGCAGAACGACAAGATGGTCTCCATCAACGCGGCCCTGACCGTGGATCTCACCGGTCAGGTCAACTCGGATTCCCTGGGCTTCCGGTTCTACAGCGGAATCGGGGGACAGGTGGATTTCGTACGAGGATCTTCCCTCTCCCGCAGGGGCAAGTCCATCATGACCCTGCCTTCGACCACGGATGACGGCACGCGCTCACGGATCGTGCCCTACCTGGAGCCCGGAGGCGGGGTAACAGTGACCCGGGGCGACATACACTACGTGGTCACGGAGTACGGAGCCGCCTATATCCACGGCAAGTCTATCAGGGACCGGGCAATGGAGCTGATCAATATCGCCCACCCCAAATTCAGGGACGAGCTCCTGGAGGCGGCCAAGCGGCAGGGCTATGTATACAAGGATCAGATCCTGCCCTCGGTCCTGTACCCCAGGGAATACCAGACCGTCTGGACAGACAAGAAAGGGGCACAGCTCTTCTTCCGGCCGGTAAAGCCGACAGACGAGAGGGCGATCCAGGACCTGATCTATGCCCTCCCGGAGCAGGACATCTACACCCGGTTTTTCCAGAACCTCAAATCTTTCTCTCACAAACTCGCCATGCCCATGGCAGCCATCGACTACAACGACAAGATGGCCATCGCTGTAGTCGTGGGCAAAGAAGAGCCGGAGAGCAAAGAAAAAATCGTTGCCGTGGGACGCTATGTGCGGGATCCCAACACCGGCTACGCAGAGGTCGCCTTCACGACCAACCATGAGTGGCAGGACCGGGGGATAGGCACCTTCCTTCTGCAGTATCTCATCCGGATCGCAAAGGAAAAAAACATCAAGGGGTTTACCGCTGATGTGCTCTCACAGAACGTCCCGATGATGAGGGTATTTTCCAAGTCCGGATACCCTGTGAAAACCAATCTCGAATACGGTGTCTACGAGCTGGAAATACCCTTCGGGCAGGAGCTATGAGGCCCATGAACCTATAAGCGCTCTGTCCGAAGCAGGCGTATCAGGTAATTCATGAGGTCTGAGATCGTGATGATTCCCACCAGGGTATCGTTGTCTACTACGGGCAACCCTCCTATACGCTTCCCCTCCATCATCTCCGCTGCTTCGACGATCCCGGCCTCAGGGTGTATGGTGAGCGGATCAGCCGTCATGCTTCCGCCCACTGTGAGTTCGCGCAGCATATAATCGTCATACGACCGGTCACGGAACAGCATGGGCGAGTTCAAGGCCTGCCTGATGTCCCTGTCCGTAATAACGCCTGCGAGCCTGCCCTGATCCACCACCGGAATCCTTCGGAACCGCCCAGCATACATCTTTTCCAGGGCGTCGCTTATGGAATCACCAGGGCTCGCAGTAACCACACCCGTGGTCATGAGCTCTTTGACCTTGACCATTCTACACCTCTTCTTTTCCTACGTTTGCTCCTACTGGAAGATTATCACAGGTATAGGACAGCAGGCAAAGGAGGATTCGTTGCTCCTGAAAAAAAAGATCGGGGCTTCTCCCCGATCTTTTCCCGGGCAGTCAGGCCGGGCCCGGTGTTTCTCGCTTGTTAAAAGGTTATCAGAACCCTGCGGTCTGGATAAAGCACCCGCCGCCGGAACCCCCGCCGCCGTCTACCGGTACATCTCCGTCACCGCGGCTTGCTGCCTCACCGGAGAGCACCCGGAAGGTCCCGAGCTCATTGGTGGAGATGGTGACCAACCCATCTGCGGCCGTGACATCCTCGACATCGATCCAGGTGTCGCTCGCGCTGTCGTACCGCTGCACCACCGGGTTTTCCTTATCGTAGTTCACGGTGATCGTCGCAGGCTTGGACAGCATCAGGCCGAAGGGAAGAACATCGAACAGGAGTGCATCACCGTATTCAATCGCCGAGAGCGCCTCAGGCGTGACATTTCCGATGCCGACGGGAACGGCGCGCATGATTGCATCGGCCGGAATGTCTATGCGGATCCCGAATATCTGATCGGCAAGCTCCATGATCAAACCCGGCTCATATGCGCCTACCACTGTCAACTGCTCGGTGACCGAGACCCTGAGCCGGTATACGAGAGACGAATCACTGTCGATCACGTTGTAGAGATAAGCGCCGGGGGCAGAGGGCGTGATCGTATTGTTTGCCGGGGCCGGGAACGCATCGGTGAGCGGAACTATGGAGTACACACCTCCAGGATTCATCGACGACAGGTCCACGGTTTCTCCCAGCTCTCCGATAATGTCTTTGAGCACGTTGTCGCTAAAAGGATACTCCGCAGGATCTACCGGCGAGGTACCCGCCATGTATTCCACGAGGTTCACCACACCATCGCCGTCGAAATCCATAAGAGAATCAAATGGGTCCAACGGGTCCATTCCCCATAGCTCCTCATATGCGTCAGGGATGCCGTCCATGTCCGTATCCGCGAGATCTTCAACAGGAGGGAAGCTTCCCCCGGGCTCATCTCCGCCACTGTCCGGAATCAGAATAAAGGCCTCGTTGGAAAAGCTGCTTTCGTTCCTGTCAACATCGTAAGCGGTCACCGCAAAGTAATAGGTGCGTCCTTCGCCGAGTCCGGCCACATCTGCGCTCGTGACTGCTCCCACGTCGAGAATCTGGGTGTAGGTACCGCTGAGCGTACCATAGTATACTTTATATCCATCAAGATCCGGTTCGCTGTTCGGATTCCAGCTGACCCTCACCGTAGCCCCATAAACAGCGTTTGCCGCAATAACCATCAACGCACCAAAAGCCAATGTTGTTATTATCTTTGTCAGCTTCATGCCGGATCTGTTCTCAAAACCCGTGCCAGCTGAATATAAGTGTATTTACATATACTTAAATACTTGAACTCCCTGGATATCCGGGCGAAAGGGTAACCTCGATTACAATATTGTACATCAAACTCAGCGGGGACACGTATTCTCCCTGGTCCGCTTTAGAGTTGTTAAGGAGAGACGATGAAAAGGCGGGGAGGCGCATGGTGCCCTCCCCGCTCGTGCGCTTTAGTTCTTTTCCCGCCTGAAGAGCAGGAGGAGAGGGCTTGCGATAAAAATGGATGAGTAGGTTCCCACGACGAGTCCTACCATGATGGCAAAGGCAAAGTTGTTGATCACGCTCCCGCCAAACAGGAAGAGCGCCAGCACCACGAAAAAGGTTGTCGAGGAGGTGATCAAGGTCCGGCTCAATGTCTGGGAAATGCTGCTGTCCAGCAGGGAGGGAAAATCGATCGACCCTGCTGCCTTCTTGATATTTTCCCGGATGCGGTCAAAAATCACGATGGTGTCGTTCAGAGAATACCCCACGATGGTCAGCAGGGCGGCAATCACGGTCAGCGATATCTCCCTGCCCGTGATGGAAAATATCCCGACCGTGACGATCACGTCGTGGACAAGGGCAAGGACCGCACCCAGGGAATAGCTGAACTTGAACCGCCACCAGATATAGACGAGGATGCCGATCCCTGCATAGAACAGGGCAAGGAACCCTTTCTGCTTCAGGTCCTGGCTCACGGCAGCGCCCACCACGTCGACCCGCCGAATGTCCACTGTTTCTTCTCCGAATGTGTCATTGAGCGCGCCTTCGATCAGCTGCGCGGTTTTGTCTCCAGCGTCGCCCTCTGCAGGGGTCCGGATGAGAAACTCGTTGTCCCCGTCCTCTCCGATGCTCTGGATCACGACATCGGCGAGCCCGACGGGCCCGATAGCGGACCTCACCTCATCGGTCTTGACCGTCTTGGAGAAGGCCACCTGGATCTCGTTGCCGCCGGTGAAGTCGATCCCGTAGTTCAGGCCTCGAACAAACAGGGCAACGATGCTGATGACAATGAGCGCGGCCGAAAGGGTGAAGGCCGCCTTCCGGTACTTCATGAAATCTATATGGGTTCCTGGTCGTATCAATTCCATGGTCGCCTCCTAAATGCTGACCCGTTCGATCTTCTGATAGTTCACCAGCCATTCCTGGATCCACCGGCACAGAACCAGGGCAGTGAACAACGAGGCAACGATACCGATGGAGAGCGTTACCGCGAATCCCTGTATAGGGCCCGTTCCGAACTGGAACAGCACGATGGCGGCGATAAGGGTCGTGATATTGGCGTCCAGAATCGTTGGCAGGGCATTCTTATATCCCGCGTCTACAGCCATCTTCGCAGTCCTCCCCAGTCTGATCTCCTCCTTGATGCGCTCGTAGACGAGCACGTTCGCGTCCACGGCCATGCCGATGGTGAGCACAATGCCGGCCAGTCCGGGCAGGGTCAGGGTCGCACCGAGTACGGCGAGCGCCCCCATGATGAGAACGACGTTCATGATCAGGGCGAGATCGACAATCAGGCCGGAGAACTTATAGTAAACCACCATGAAGGCAATGACCACCAGGCCTCCTATGATCATGGCGACAACACCCTGATTGATGGAGTCCTGCCCCAAAGACGGGCCCACGGTCCGTTCTTCGAGGATCTCCACGGGCGCAGGCAGTGAGCCTGCCCGGAGAATAATGGCCAGGTCGCTCGCCTCCTCGTCGGTGAACCTTCCCTCGATGATCGCGCTTCCGCCCGAAATAGCCTCCCTGATCACTGGGGCCGAGTACACCTTGCCGTCGAGGAGAATGGCCAGGCGCTTGCCGGTATTCTCGCTGGTTACCCGTTCGAATATCCTTCCACCCTCCCGGCTGAAGGATATCTCCACATAGGGCTCGTGGTATGTGGACTGGATCCTCATGCGGGCGTCATCCAGGAGATCTCCAGTCATAACCGCCCTTTGCTGAAGGAGGATGGGCTGGCTGCCGTCCTTCATGTAGGCGATGTAACTGCCTGAAGGCACGTTCCCGCGCAACGCATCTTGGACAGAGTGCTCTTCGTCCACCAGCTTGAATTCGAGAATTGCGGTATTTTTCAGAAGGCTTTTTGCCCTTTCCGGATCGGTCACGCCCGGAAGTTGCAACACGATGCGCTCACCGCCTTGGGGGATGATGGAGGGCTCGCTCACCCCGAACTGGTCGATCCGGTTCCTGACCGTCTCCAGGGCCTGTTCAACCGCCTGGCTCCGGATAGCCGCGGCCTCCCGGTCGGATATACGGTATTTCACGGTCATGGTGCCGTCCTTGGATGACCTGTCGGCCTCCTGCAGATAGGGATACCCGCCTCTGATGAGGTCGGCAAGCTTGCCGTAGTCATCAGGCACCCGTAAAACGATCCGAAGGGTTTCCGGAGAATCCGAGTCCGCACTGCTGTAATGAATCCGCTGCTTGACCATCTGCGCTTTCAGATCAGATGCTGTGCTGTTCATCCTGCTTTCCACTGCCTTGTCCGCCACCACCCTGAGGACCAGATGCATTCCCCCCTGCAGGTCCAGACCGAGCTTGATCTTTTCCTTGGGGCCTATCCAGCCTTGGGGCACCCCCTTGCTCCCGAAAAAAGATGGTGCTGCAAACAGGATTCCCACAATGAGAACCGCCAGTATCAGCAGCCCCTTCAACTTGAATCTATCCATCAAAAACCCCCGAACTCAGCTTTTCGTCTGCGGCTGTTCAGTGCCTTTCTTCTGCGCGATGAACTCACGGGAGACCCTGATCTTCACCTTCTCCCCCACATCGAGTGTGAGCACCTGATCAGCGATCCCCACCACCTTTCCGTGAATGCCGCCGCTGGTGATCACCTCGTCACCTTTGATGATGCTCTCGAGCATCTGTCGGTGCTGCTTCGCCTTTTTTTGCTGAGGCATGATCAAGAGGAAGTAGAATACGACAAAGATCAGGATGAGCGGGGCAAGACTCATGAGTATTCCCATGGCGTCGCCTCCGGAGCCATTTGCGGCGTAGGCCAGACTAGTCATCATATATCTCCTTTATTTGCTTCCTTAAATTATCAAATCTTTTCTCACTTATGGCATGCCGTATATCAGACATTAATTCAAGATAGAAATATAAATTATGAATGGTGTTCAGGATTGACCCCAGGATCTCCCGGGACACATAGAGGTGCCTCAGGTATGCGAGGGAAAAGTTTCTGCACGTGTAGCATTCGCATTGCTCATCCGGAGGGTTGGGATCTTCCCGATAGCGCGCCTGCTTGACAGAGATCTTTCCCTGGCGGGTAAAGAGCATGCCATTGCGTGCATTTCTCGTAGGGAGTACGCAGTCGAACATGTCGACGCCACGCGCGACCGCCTCGACGATATCTTTGGGCGTGCCCACCCCCATGAGGTATCTCGGCTTGGCTGCAGGAAGGCATGGCATGGTCACATCCAAGATATCCATCATGAGGCCGTGCCCTTCTCCTACCGACAGCCCGCCCACAGCCACCCCGTCGAACGGCTCGGCAGTGATCTCCCGGGCGCTCCTGGCCCTCAGATCAGGGTACACGCCGCCCTGGACGATGCCGAAGAGGGCCGAGCTGCTCCGCCTGGCAGCCAGGGACCTCTGCGCCCACAGGGTCGTTCTCTTTACCGATGCCTCCACATACTCGCGAGTGCTCGGATAGGCCACGCATTCATCAAGGCACATCATGATGTCCGTGCCCAGGTCCTCCTGGATTTCCAGGGCCTTCTCGGGGCTCAGGAAACGGCGGGAGCCGTCCAAATGGGAGGAAAACGCCAGGCCCTCATCGCTTATCTTCACGAGCTCAGCCAGGCTGAAGGCCTGGTATCCCCCGCTGTCGGTAAGGATCGGCCGGTCCCAACCCATGAATGAATGAAGGCCTCCCAGTGATGCAATGAGCTTTTCTCCGGGTCTTATATGGAGGTGATAGGTGTTGGAGAGAATGATCTGAGCGCCGAGGCTCTTAAGAACCTCCGGGCTTGCCGCCTTTACGGTCGCCTGCGTACCCACCGGCATGAAGACAGGTGTCTGCACCGCGCCGTGCCCGGTCTGGAACTCACCCTTTCGGGCCTCACCCTCGGTTGCATGGATGTCGAATTTAAATGATGAACATTGCATCGCCATAGCTGAAAAAACGATATCCCTTCTCTACTGCGTCCCGGTAGGCGTCCATGATGAAATTATGGCCGCCGAATGCGGCCACGAGCATGAGCAGGGTTGAGCAGGGAAGGTGAAAATTGGTCAGCAGGGCACTGACGCACCTGAACCGGAACCCTTCATATATGAACAGATCGGCCGAGCCGGTACCGGCTACGATCTCTCCGCGGACAGCCATGAGATGTTCCAACACCCTGGTGGTGGTGGTCCCCACGGCCACTACCCTTTTGCCCCGTGCCATTGCGTTGTTGACGGCCGATGCGGCCTGCTCCGACACTGCAAATTCCTCGGCATGCATCCGGTGATCCTTCACCTCTTGCGTTTTCACGGGCACAAAGGTCCCCGGCCCCACATGCAGGGTGATAAATGCGGTCTCTACCCCCTGGGTCCGGAGGCCCTCCATGATCTCCGGCGTGAAGTGAAGCCCTGCCGTGGGCGCAGCCACAGACCCCTCTTCCCGCGCATACACGGTCTGGTACCGCTGTACATCGATGGCCTCTGGTTCCCTCTCGATATACGGCGGGAGCGGAATCCGGCCCGCTTCGAGAACCTTTCCGGGGTCTGAAAAGCTCACCCTGAAGAACGCCTCTTCACGGCCCTCGACAATCGCTCTCAGGCCGTTCTCAAAGAAGATCTCCGTGCCGGCCCGGAAGGACTTCGATGCCCTGAGGAGACAGGTCCACCTCGTCTGATCCGCCGGTTTCACCAGGAGCACCTCTACCTTGCCGCCGGTTTTTTTCCTTCCCATCAGCCGTGCGGGGATGACCCGGGTATCATTGAAAACCAGGAGATCATCCGGGGTCAAGTAGTCTCCAAGGTCTTCGAATCTCTGGTGTTCTATTCTGCGTGATTTTCTGCCTGCGACGAGGAGCCTGTCTCTGCCTCTCTCAAGGGGATACTGCGCGATGAGCTCTCTGGGGAGATCGTAACAATACCGGTCCGTTCTCACTGCTGCCTTCACATCCCGCCCAGGCGCCTTCCGAGATAGACCACGGCCAGCCCCGCAAACGCCACGATGACTCCGATAACCTGCAGGGTCCTGTCTGGAACGGTCTCCAGATACCGGGCAAATTCCTTCACCTTTGAAGGAAAAGCTATATAGGGGAGGGCCTCGATCACAAAGACCATTCCCAGTACGCTCAAGAAGTAATCCATAGTGGTGGACTTATATCGAACATCACTTGTTCAAGTCAATCTGGAACCGCTTGCAGAAATCCTCTTTTGCCACGGGCGCGTCAATGGTTGCGGTCATGGCCTGTGGATCCGGGCCGTACACCGCCATGCGACCATCCGTGCCCCGTCCCTTGCCGTATCTCAGGCAAAGGGCCGCAGCTCTGCGGAGGTTTTCTTCGGACAGGGCTCCTCGTATAATACCCAGAGGCCCCGGAACATCCGCTATTTTGAGAAACACGTTTCCCGGCCACACCTGGGAGGCCAGAAACCGGTTCTCATCTTCACTGCGTGAGATCACCAGGACAGTGTTTTCATCGAGCATGAACTTTCTGCCCGCGGTATCGAGCTCGATATCCGCCCGCGCAGGTTTTCCCGGCCTGAATCTCTCAAAGGTCGATCGGATCTTGCGGGAGATCTGTTCGTCAGTGAGCAGGCACCCGCCTGCCGGGTTTGGTATGGTGCTTGGTTCGATGCCGTATTTCAGGGCAAGTTCGATCTGGGTCTTCCTTCCCCTGCCGGCTGCATCGAGCAGTTGCCCGCGGTCGATGATATTCGACCGCTCCGGCAGGCTGGGCGGGAGGTGCTTTGCGCAGAGCGGCCTGAGAAGAATGTCCTTGAGCCCGGATTTCTTTTCGATGAGATTCATGGCGTCTCTGCGCTGGGACATGGGCCGCTGCCCGAGGACCTCTCCAGTCACCACGAACGAGGCGTCCGTTTCTTCGAGCATGAGCCGCGCCCTCTTGAGCATCCGGATCTTACAGTCGATGCAGGGGTTCAGGTGCTTGCCGAATCCATGTTCCGGGCCGCTTACCGCATCGATGATATCCTCGGTAAAATCATATGGGGTGATGCGAATCCCATAGGTCTTCCAGTGATACTCCCCATGCTTTTCCGGATCGAACAGCACGTCCGCACCGAAAAACGGGGTGCAGAAGTAGACCGCGACGACATCGACGGACTGTTCCTGCATGAGTTTCACTGCCAGTATGCTGTCGAGTCCTCCTGAATAGAGGGCTATGCATTTCTTCTTCATTCATGCCTTTCTTGCATCTAAAGCCGGCAACTCCTCCGGCGCTTGCTTGCGCTCATGCCTCATGGATGTCCGGTTCCCGCGCCCTGCCGGGGGATGGCCCTCTTCCCTTGAGCCACGGATAGATTCATCATCTTATCCCGGAACACTGTCTTACCATAGACTGCTCGCACCACGAGAGAGATTTTTATCATGAGCGATAATGTCGGGTTGACGAGGGGCGTAAGCTGTATGCCGGAATTATGCCATGACCAAAAAAGAAAATAGTCTATACCCCATGGTCATGAGGTATAGACATAAATATTGGCGGGAGCGACGAGACTTGAACTCGCGACCTCCGGCGTGACAGGCCGGCGTTATAACCGATCTTAACTACGCCCCCTTACTTATCCATCGAATGGTAGGCGGAACAGGGATTGAACCTGTGACCTTCGGCTTGTAAGGCCGACGCTCTCCCAACTGAGCTACCCGCCCTGAGCATCCTTTCGATCAGTGCTACTTGTTGACGATTTCCTTAAAGGCCTTTCCGGGTCTGAAGCGAGGAGCCTTGGAGGCCTTAATCTTAATGGTTGCCCTCGTCCTGGGATTTACGCCGGTTCTCTCAGCCCTCTTGGCCACGTCAAAGGTCCCGAAGCCCACCAGGGTTACCTTGTCGCCCTTTTTCAGAGCGTCCTGGATGGCGCCGGTAGTGGCGTTGATAGCCTTCTCTGCTGCTGCCTTTGGTATCCCAGCCTTGTTTGCCACAACTGATATCAATTCTGTCTTCGTCAAAGCATACCTCCTGTAAATGATTAGTTTCTCCCATGCCCAAACGTGGGTCTGAAAGTATCAGCATTTATAAGGGCTGTCAATAGCTCAATTGAGGACATAAGCGATTATCTCGTCCATATGCTCAACCATATGAACGTCGAGACCTTTCAGAATTTCTCTGGGGGTATCCTTGAGATCCTTCTCGTTCTCGAGCGGTATCAGGACCTCTTTCATCCCAGCCTCTTTCGCGGCCAGGAGCTTCTCCTTGACTCCGCCCACGGGCAGGATGCGCCCTCCCAGGGTCAGCTCTCCGGTCATGGCCACCTTTGCCCTGGCCGAGCGCTTGGTCAACGCGGACACGATGGACGCGGCCATGGTGATACCTGCTGAAGGACCGTCTTTGGGCACAGCCCCTTCGGGTACATGGACATGGATGTCTATCTTGTCATAGAAATCCGCATCGAGCCCGAAATCGCTTGCCCGGGACCGGACATAGCTCATGCCTGCCTGGGCCGATTCCTGCATGACCTCGCCAAGCTTGCCGGTGAGCAGGAGCTTTCCCTTTCCGGGCATCACGGTGGTCTCGACCGTGAGCAAGGTCCCTCCGACCTCGGTCCAGGCCAAGCCGTTCACCAGCCCCACATAATCGCTTTCGCGTCTGCCCGAGCGCCGGTAGCGGGGGACGCCCAGGTGCTCATACACCCTGCTCGGGGTGATCTGGCTTCTCCTGGCGCTCCTCTGCGAGACGATCTCCTTGACCACCTTCCTCAAGATCGACGAGATCTCCTTTTCCAGGTTTCTCACCCCTGCTTCGCGGGTATACTCGTGAATAATGGTGTCAATGGCCTTCTTCGTGAAGGCGACCTTCTTGCCTTCGAGCCCGTGAAGCCGGACCTGCTTGGGTATCAAGAAGTCCCGGGCGATCTGATGCTTTTCATGAGACGTGTACCCTTCGATCCGGATGACCTCCATTCGGTCCATCAGGGGAGCTGGTATGGAATAAGAGGTATTGGCCGTGGTGATAAACATGACCTTGGACACGTCATACTCGATGTCCATGTAATGATCGCAGAAGGTGGCGTTCTGCTCAGGGTCCAGGACCTCGAGCAGCGATGCCGAGGGATCTCCCCGGAAATCCACGCTCATCTTATCGACCTCGTCCAGGAGAAAGACCGGGTTGGACGTGCCCGCCTGCCTGAGCCCCTGCACGATCTTGCCCGGCATGGCGCCGATGTAGGTACGCCTGTGGCCCTTGATCTCGGCCTCGTCCCGGACCCCTCCCAGAGAGACCCTGATGAACTTCCTGCCGGTGGCCCGTGCGATTGACTTGCCCAGCGAGGTCTTGCCCACGCCCGGGGGGCCCACCAGACACAAGATAGGACCTTTCATGGAGCCCACGAGCTGCTGGACCGCCAGATACTCAAGGATACGGTCCTTGACCTTGTCGAGCCCGAAATGGTCCTGGTTCAGGATCTCTTCCGCCATGAGGATGTCTGTCTTGTCTTCGGACATCTCATTCCACGGCATGGCGATGAACCAGTCCACGTAGTTCCTGATGACCGTTCCCTCGGCGCTCATGGGCGGCATCATGCGCAGCCGCTTGATCTCACCCATGGCCTTCTCTCTGGCATGTTGCGGCATATCCTTGCAGCGGAGCTGCCTCTCCAGGGAAGCCACCTCGTCGTCCATTGATTCCATTGCCATCTTCTGCGCCTGTTCCTGCTGCAGATTCTTGCGCGATGCCTTGTTCCGCTGTCTCACCTGTTCTTTGACGCTTGTCTGGATTCTGGCAATGTCGAGCTCTCCCTGAATATGATCGTAGATTCTGCTCAGACGCGAATCGATGTTTTTCTCTTCGAGGATCTCCTGCTTGATGTACGTCTTGAGATCCATATAGGACACAATGATGTCTGATACGAATCCTGGGTCTTCCTGGGACTGTATCTTGGCGATCATGTCGGGGTGGATGTCGATGCTGTAGGATTCGCAATACTCCTGGAAGGTCTCTACGAGGAGACGTCTCAGGGCTTCCGCCCTCCGTTCTTCCAGGACCACGTCGTCCACGGGCTCGGCCTCTGCCAGAAGCATGTCATCGTGCTGAAAGATTCGGGTGATGAGCTGACGCGACTTGCCCTCGATGAACACCTTCAGGGCGCCGTCGGGCAACTGGATGAGCTGGAGTATGTGAGCCCTCACGCCTGTCCGATGGATATCCTGCTCTGATGCGACAGGTATCTCAGGACGCTTCCTGCAGCACACGAGGATATCTTCCTTGGCCTCAAAGCTCGCGCTCACCCAGACAGCCGTCTTCTCATTCTCGATGAGAAGCGGAATGATCGTGTGGGGGAATACTACGATGTCGCTGAGTACCAGAAGCGGGTAGACATTTTCTGAAACAGCAGCTC
Source organism: Deltaproteobacteria bacterium (assembly GCA_023230665.1). Taxonomy (GTDB): domain Bacteria; phylum Desulfobacterota; class Desulfomonilia; order UBA1062; family UBA1062; genus Phosphitivorax. The sequence goes on along the minus strand of JALNWY010000008.1, from coordinate 24,956 downwards.
TCATAGCTTATGCCTGAGAAGTTTTCCTCTCATATACGATCATCGGGGCCTTCCCGTTCAGGATGACATCATGACCGATGATGCACTCCTTGACGCCGTCCATGTCAGGGATCTCGTACATGATGTCGAGCATGACGTTCTCCATGATGGACCTCAGGCCCCGAGCCCCGGACTTGCGCTTCATGGCCTCTTCGGCGACGGCCTTCAAGGCCTCCTTGCTGAAGCTCAAGTCAACGCCTTCCATCTTCAGCAGGGCCTGGTACTGTTTCACCAGGGCGTTCTTGGGCTCATTGAGGATCGCAATGAGCGCATCTACATCCAGCTCGGTCAGGGTCGACACGATGGGAATTCTGCCCACGAACTCCGGGATCAGGCCGAACTTGATCAGGTCTTCGGGCTGAACGTTTCTCAGGATCTCGCCGATGTCTCTTTCCTTCTTGCTCTTGATCTCGGCCACGAAACCAATGGTCTTCTTGTCGAGGCGCTGGGAGATGATCTTGTCCAGGCCGACAAACGCGCCGCCGCAGATGAAGAGGATGTTTGTGGTGTCGATCTGAATGAACTCCTGCTGGGGGTGCTTCCGCCCTCCCTTGGGGGGGATGGACGCCACGGTCCCCTCGATGAGCTTCAGCAGCGCCTGCTGAACGCCTTCGCCGGAAACGTCGCGGGTGATGGAGGGATTGTCGCCGCGCGAGGCGATCTTGTCGATCTCGTCGATGTAGACGATCCCCTTCTGCGTGCGCTCCACATCGTAATCCGCGTTCTGCAGGAGGTTTACGATGATGTTCTCCACGTCCTCGCCCACATATCCTGCCTCGGTCAGCGTGGTGGCGTCGGCAATGGTGAACGGGACGTCGAGTATCTTGGCCAGTGTCTGGGCGAGCAGGGTCTTGCCCGAGCCGGTCGGACCGATGAGCACGATGTTGCTCTTGTTGATCTCCACGCCGCTGACGTTCTGGTTGGACTCGATTCGCTTGTAGTGGTTATGGACTGCAACGGAAAGGATCCTCTTGGCATATTCCTGGCCGATCACATACTCGTCCAGTATTTCCTTTATTTCTGACGGCTTCGGTATGCTGGAAGACGCACTGAAGTGCCTGTACTCGCCTTCTTCCTCGGCGAGTATCTCGTTGCACAGGGCGATGCATTCATCACAGATGTAGACATCGGGCCCTGCAATGAGCTTTCTCACCTCTTCCTGTGACTTGCCACAGAAGGAGCAGCGCAATCCAGGCCGGTAGTGGTCATTTATCTTTGGCATTGATGCTCTCCTCTTGCTTCTCTTTGGAGGGTCTCTTGAAAATCACATGATCTGTTATACCATATGTTACCGCATCGTTCGCAGTCATGAAAAAATCCCTGTCCGTGTCCTTGGCAATCTTCTCTATCGGCTGCTTGGTATGCTGGGATAAAATCCTGTTGAGCTCTTCCTTCATCCTGAGCATCTCCTTGGCCTGGATGCTCACGTCGGTCACCTGGCCCTGGACACCGCCGAGGGGCTGGTGGATCATGATGCGGGAATGAGGGAGGGCATATCTCATGCCTTCGGTCCCCGCAGCCAGGAGGATCGCAGCCATGGACGCGGCCTGTCCGATACATATGGTGCTCACCTTGGGCCTGATGTACTGCATGGTATCGTACACGGCCATACCTGCAGTGACCGACCCGCCCGGGGAGTTGATGTAGAAGTAGATATCCTTGTCCGGGTCTTCTGATTCCAGGAAAAGGAACTGGGCCACCAGGAGATTGGCTATCTCGTCGTGGATATCGCTGCTCAGCATGATGATCCGGTCTTTGAGCAGCCGGGAGTAGATGTCGTACGATCTCTCTCCCCGATTCGTCTGCTCAACTACGATCGGCACTAGTGTCATCGCTCTTCTCCTCGATCTGGCCGACTTCCTCAACCTGCGAGTTGTCTATAATATGATTATACACCTTCTTCTCGACAATACCAAACTCGATCTCTTCCATGGCTCCCCGCTCTTCCATGCCCTTTCTGATCATTTCCGGGGCCATGTTGTATCGTTCGGCAAGCTTCTCGATTTCCTGCTGGACCTCTTCGTCCGTGGACTCCATGCCCAAGTCTTTTGCTATTGACTCGAGCAGGAGAGAGGTCCTGACCAGGTTTTCCGCCGAGGCCATGGTCTCGTCCTTAAGGCTCTCGGTGTCCGGATAGATATCCTCCATCTTGAACCCCTGGGAAGACAGCCTCTCGGACATGCCCCTGATCATCATGGCGGCCTGGAACCGCACCATGGACTCGGGCACGTCGAACGGGTTTTCCTTGACGAGCTGGTCTCTGATCTGACGCTCCAGGTGATTTCTTGCGTCGGCATCGAGGCGCTCCTGAAGATCCTTGCGGATGACCTCCTTGAGCTCGTCGATGCTTTCCACGCCCGGGCGCGCCTTTTTTGCCAGTTCGTCATCGATGACCGGGAGCTCCTGGTTCTTGATGGAATCGAGCTTGAGATTTACCTCAGCACTCGTGCCCCTCATTTCTTCGAGAAAATGGTCCTCGGGGAAATCGATGGTCACCTTCTTTTCCTCGCCCGCCTTCATGCCCGCAACCGCCTGCTCCAAGCCGGGAAGAGCGCTTCTGATGCCCGCCTCCACCGTCATCTTGAAGCGGTTGAGATTGGGATGCTCTTCAGAGGTGACATCCACGATGGCATAGTCCTTTTCCTGAATCCGATACTCGGGGTCAGTGACATCATTGATAGAGGCGTAGGTCTCCTGGAGCCTGGCGAGCACGTCCTGGATGCTTTTCTCGTCGATCTCGGCCTTGGGCTTCTGGAGGGAAAAACCGGTATACTTCCGGGGCTTCACCTCGGGTTTCACGTCGAACTGTGCCGTGAAGGTGAAATCCTCGTTTTCCTTCGGAGGATCGTTTGAGATATCAGGCATGGAAACCACGAAAAGATCCTGCTCCTTGGCGGCCTGCTCGAACTTTTCCTGAACCAGCTTCTTGGAGAGTTCGCTCTGGATGTAATCGGAGTAGTACATCTTGATGATGTGCCGGGGGGCCTTGCCCTTCCGAAAGCCTTTGATGGTCACTTTCTGAGAGATGTCCCGGTAGATGTCGCCCGTAACCGCGTCCACCTCTTGCCTGGGAACCACAACTTTCATCTCTTTCCTGGTGCTGCCCACGTCTGAAATCTCAACCTTCATGAATGTTTCCTTTCTGTCTTCGGGTCAGTATGCTTCATTTCACCACGTAAACGGGTTATAGGTCAATGGCTTTTTGGGAGCTTAAGGGCTCTGAAAACACTCTCCATTTCCTTTGTATAGACACCCTGCCGGGCAAACACGAAAAAGGGCCTGCACACGTTCAATTCCTTGCCGCCGTCCTTGAGCCCTGACATCAGGACAATCTCCGCACTCGAAGAGGGAGTGGAATGAACGAACATGGCTCTCTTGGGCTCGATCCTGGCGGCCCGCATGGCCGAGATCAGATCGGGCAGTCTCCAAGCCGGATAGACCAGGTAGAACCGCCCTCCCGGCTTGAGCAGTTCGTACGAGCACTTTAGCAGCGCCTCAAGGTCCAGGGAGATTTCGTGACGGGCCATTGCCCTGCCCTGGTCCCGGCTGATTCTTCCCGCGCTCACAGGGCGGTACGGGGGGTTGGTCACCACGGCATCGAATTGCTCCTCCCGATATTCCCTGATGTCCGCATGCACAATCCTCACCCTGTCCTGAAGCCCTGCGAGCCCGACCGAGCGCTGCGACATCTCCACCATGCCGTCCTGGATCTCCACTCCGGTCACGCGGTGGCCTCTGGCCGCTGCGAGCAGGATGGAAAGAACCCCGGACCCGGACCCGATATCGATCATCTCACAGCCCGGGCTCTCGTCGACAAAGGCGGCAAGGAGGTATGCATCCAGCGAGTAGCGGTAGCCCTGCTTCTTCTGCAATACATACAGGCCGCTGCATGCGAGCGGGTCCAGGGTCTCGTCTTCCCGTGGCAGGGCACTTCCGATATGGCCCGGCAGAGCGGCACCACCTGCGATCACCGGATCGTGAGACGCATGGTCTTCGGCTCCGCCTGCCCCCTCAGGGGGAGCAGAACTGAAAACATCCTTTTCCTCAGGTGTCATTCTCTTTTTGATGCACCTTCCCCCTCGGGGATTCATCGCCCTTGGTTTCACGCTGCGCTATGTCACTCCAGCAGGTCTTCGAACAGGGTCGGAGCGATTTTCATGACATCATTGAACATCAGGTAGGCAAGCCTGCGGATCTCCCACTCAGCGGATTTGTCGAGCCTGAGCTCAAAGAAATGTCTCAGGGATCGGGCATTGACATACACATATGCAGCCGTGGACCATCCCACGGGCATGAGGCGCCTGAGCTCCTGGTTCCTGATGCCCAGATCCTTGAGCTCCTCATACACCTCCATGGCATGCCGGTGCTCCCGCTCGTAAGCCCGGTAGGCGGCTTTCGCCATATCCTCGGAATCCAGGTACTCCAGCGCCGGGTAGATGAACATGTTCTTGCTGGCCTTGACATACCGGGTGGAACGGAAAGTCCACCCGATGCCGATCCGGTGCCGGGTCCATTGGCCGGCCAGAGACTTGGAAACCCCGGTCACGCAGTACACGAACTGGACAGCCTCCAGGCAGGTGAGGTGTTCCCAGGAAATGAGCTTTTTGTTCAGCCGCAGATCGTCCTCGTGGGTGCCGGCCGACTCGTGGCTCTGGCGTGCTGTGTACGCGGGCAGCGTCTCGGGGGTGACCCCCTGGGACAACATCTCTTCGGTAGGGGTGGTCATGCCGATGAGTTTGACAGCCGGCTCTTCGTTGCGGAACAGATCCTTCCTGAGTCCTTTCCAACGCTCGATATGGCGGTATTCGTCTGCAAAATACTTCAAAACGGTCTCTCCTCTTCTCCATTCGTTGATACCCGGTCTCCCTGCCATATCCCGCGATAGGGAACAGCGCGTCCGTCAATAGGATAAAACGCGATGCACAGGATCCTGAACCCCATCTGGATCTCCACCTCGGCAGGCCCCTGGTGTTTCATCCCCACGGTGAGTCTTCCCTGATAGTTGGGCGAGATGAAGGCGGTCTCCAGCGGGATCCCCGACCGGATGAGCGTGGTGCGGGGCCTGATGTAGGCGAACACGTCCCGGGGCATGTTCACCTGCTCGATGGTCTGGAACAGCAGATATTCCCCGCCCGAGACGAGATAGACGCCATCAGGAGTTTCTTCGACATCCATGACCTTCTCGATCCGCGGCGTGATCCTCTTGCCTCTCATGAGGCTGGCCCTGCCCTGGGGCCGGTAGATCGCTCCGAGCCTCAGATCCGCCGTGGTCCCCTCGATCTGTTCGATCTGATCGATGCCGATATGCTCGATAAGGGGCCTGGTGGTGATCTGCCCGGAAACCGCGTCTTCCACCTCCACCCCGCACCTGATCATGCTTACGATTCTGTCAGCCCCGAATACCATGCCTCATAACCTCCTCTTCGATGTGTCCGGCTTCAGAAAGCTCAGGGCATACTGCACGGTTTTATCACCGATCACGAGCTTTTCCACGCCGATGTTGCCGGATGCGAGAACAGATTTCCAGTACCGGTCCCGCTCAGGGATGGGAGAGTCGTAGGCATGCTCGTAGATCACCCGGGTGATGCCCGACATGACAATGAGCTTTGCGCAGGTAATACACGGCTCAAGGGTGCAGTAGATATTGGCCCCCTCCAGGGAGACCCCCTTCTTGGCGGCCAGCGCCACGGCATTGGCCTCTGCATGAGCCGACCTGCACATGTCGTACTTCATCGCCTCGGGCCACTGAAGAGAGCGCCTGAAGCACTGCCCCTCGTCCATGCAGTGCGCCTCTCCGGGCAGGGACCCGTTGTAGCCGCTGGCAAGAATCTGCCGGTCCTTGACGATCACAGCCCCGGTCGGGCGCGACAGGCAGGTGGAACGGGAAGCCGTGAGCTTGGCAAGCATCAGGAAATACTCATCCCAGGTGGGTCTTTTCACGTTCAATATCCTCTCACATCATATCGCTCAGCAGCATATCAAGGGCATGGGCCTTTCAGGGCAATCCCTGAACCCAGTTCCAAGCCGCACTCCGCGATCCATACTCCGAAGCCGGCGCAAAGGAGGATTCAAGGGCCACCCGGAAGTCCTGCATCTCTTCCTCGCTGATGCGGGTATCCCTTTTTTCCGGTCAGCACATATTACTTTGAATACAGGGGGATGTCAAAGACTGAGAATATACTGCTGCGCGAAGAAGCCAGGACCCGCATCCCGCTCGCTGGAAACGGGCTCTGCGGCATGCCCGGGGCCAAATTCGGCGCAGAGGCTCCTCCCGGTGAACAAGACCCGGTTGTCATGATCTCCCTGCTCTGATACATGATTCCACATGAGTGCTGTTGGGGCGTTTTTCGATATGGATCACACCATTACCTGGGCAAACTCGGGGCTCTCTTCGGTGAAATTCGCCAGAAAGCAGGGGCTGGTGCCTGCAAGCCATCTGGTGAGGAGCGTCTTCAAGATCATTCTGTACCGGTTGTCTCTGCTCGATATCGAACAATGGTACGAGAAAAACATGGCGATGCTCTCGGGCACCTCGCTGAACGATATGGATCACTTCTGCTCGCTCTGGTTCGAAAAGATGATGAAAAAAACCATCTACCGGGAGGCTGTGGACCTCATTCAGAGCCACAGGGACAGGGGGCATCGGGTGGCGGTGATTTCCAACTCGCCTTGTTTCTTTGTAAAACCTGTCGCCGATATCCTGGACATACCCGATATGATCTGCACCGAGGTGGAGGCCAAAGACGGCATCCTCACGGGCAGACTGGTGAAGCCTCTGTGCTATGGTGATGACAAAAGGGCATATGCGCTCCGCTGGGCCGGGCTCACCGGCATTGACCTTTCACAGAGCTACTTCTACACCGACTCCTTCTTCGACATCCCACTCATGAAGACGGTCGGGCATCCGGTTGCCACCAACCCGGATATACGGCTTCGACGTGTAGCGCTTGCATATGGCTGGCCTGTCCTTACATTTGCCCGGGTGAGCGCTTTCGAGTGAGCACCCGCTAAAACTTGCTTCAAGCTATCATTCACATGCTCAGCTTAGATGATGTTTGAAATCCTGAAGACCGTAAGCATGGATTTTGCCGGCAGCCACTCCCTGTGGGCGCAGAAGGTCTTCACCTCGACGCCTGCAAATCTCGATTTGGTGAAATGGAGTCCTTTGAAGCTGTAGAGAATATTCCCGTACTTGTAGAGGAGCCGCACCATCCACTTGAGGATTCCTGATTCGCAGGGCATGTCTTCGTCCGCTGCGACCATGGGAGAGAGGCCGAGATAGAGATAGGGCACGCCCTCTGACTGGAACGTTTCCATGGCGTGGACCATGAGGGGATAGAAGATCCCTTGTTTGAACTTCGGCGAGAACCGCGAGATGTTGGGCACGTAGGCGACAATCCTTCCATCCTCGTAGATCGGGTCGAAATGGATGAACCCGAGCAGCTCATCATCGAGGAAGGCATAGAACCTTCTCGTTCCTTCCTGGAACTCCTGGTCTCTGGGCCTGATGAGGAACACGACCTCCTTGCGCCTTACCTTCCTGGTGCGAATCCATTCCCTGGAGAGCTCGTCGTCAATGTTCTGTCCATTCATTTCCATGAAACGCACCCCATCCTTTTGGGCCTTGTTGATGGAGGTGCGGAGCACCTGCTTTTTCTTTCCCTTGAGGTTCCAGTTCTTCAGATCGATGACGCTCTCGATTCCGAACTGGGTCGCATAGAGGCCGAATTTGTCATGGAGAAGCTCGGCGAACGATTCGGATATCTGGATGAATGCCGTATTCGCCCTGTCCTTGAGAAATTCCCCCACCAGAAACTCCCGATCGTTCACATGGCACACCGGGTCGGCCAGCACGAAACGCGTGCCCCATTTTTTCCTGTAGGCGATGTAGCCGATACCGGATATATCGAAGAAATGCATGTTTGGCTGGAACGCTGAAAAGGACAGGCAGTGGTTCCCATATTTCTTGAGGTACCCGACCCGCTCATCAAAGCTGAACATGTCGATTCCGATCTCCCTGAGCCGCGCCTTTGCCTTCTGTGCATCGAGATGGGCCGCACGTGCATGCTGTTTCTCCAAGACCTGGGCATGAGCTGTCGAGAGCCGTATCGTACTTTCCATGATATTCCTCCTTCTTCCTTAATGCTTCAGCGGTTTTTCCCCAGCCGCTCGTGGCTGGTAACCCAATCGAGTGACGAAATCGCCGATGCCAGGGAAAGTTCCCCGGCCAGGGCTGCGGCAGCGACGATCTCAGTGAATTTCTTCACCTTGCCCTGTCCATAGCATCCGAGTATATCGAGGCATTCCCTCTGCGTGGGCAGCCCGGTTCCCCCTCCATAGGTTGCCACGATGAGCGAAGGCAGAGTCAGCGAGGCATACAGATCGCCCTCGGACGTGACCTCGGTATAGATCAGGCCGGTGGAGGCCTCGGCCACGTTCGCCACGTCCTGGCCTGTTGCTATGAACAGCGCGGCCAGTGCGTTGGCGCAGTGCAGACCGTTACTGGAGGATCCCGCCATGAAGGCGCCCAGATTTGCCACCTGGCTGTGGTAGACCAGAGTGTCCGGGTCGACCCGCATGTGATGGATCAGAATATCGCGGGGCACGGTGAACTCCGCAACCACTCGCTTCCCCCGGGTGTTCATGGTATTGATCTGCGAGCATTTCTTGTCGGTAGCCATGTTCGACTCCATGTAGAAATGCTTGATCTCCTTGTACTGAGCGAGGATCCAGTTGCAGGCGACAAAGGTTGCCATGCTCACCATGTTCTGTCCCGCCGCATCGCCGGTGTAATAGTTGAACCTCAGGTAGACGAACTTGCTTGCCAGATACTTTTCGATATCCAGGAGCCTGGCCACCTTGGACGTCGACTCCGCCTGGCTGCGGATCTCTTCCATATGCTCGTCCAGCCACAGGGAAAAGTCCCTGGCCTGCCGGGATGACTCGAACACGAACACCGGAGCGCGCTGCATCTGATCTTCCACGATGGTGGTGGTGATGCCCCCGGACATGTTGAGGATCTTCATGCCGCGGTTGTAGGAGGCCACCAGGGTCCCCTCGCTTGCGCACAGCGGGATGAGGAATTCGCCCTTGGCATATTCGCCGTTGACTTTCAGGGGGCCTGCAAAGCCCATGGGAATCTGGGCCACGCCGGTGAAATTCTCGATATTCCCTCTGGTGAGGGCCGGATCGAATGAGTGATGCTTGATGTGATGCAGCTTCACACCTGAAAAATTCTCGACGAACTCCTGGCGCTTGTGCACGATATCCATTTCATAATTAGCATCCTTCACACAAGGGATGCTGCCCTGGCCGGCCCGGGTCTCCATGACCGTGTCTGTTGCATCCAGGCTCAGCATGCCAAAGTGGTCGGTGTCGATACTCAGGCTGATGTGATGTTCCTGATTCTTGCGAAGCGGCTCGGTGGAGACGTGGATCTGCAAGTCTTGGCCCAAGGGAAAACAGACCCTGTTGTCCTGGTCGATCATGTCAGCCCTGAGCCTCGAACCGTTCTTCCCTACGAAAACATCGTGCGGGGGGATCTCTGTTCCATTGATGACAATCCGGCTCACTCCGGTGAGCATGGCATCGCGGATCTGGTTCTTGATGCAGAAGCCCACCCCTTCACAGCAGTTCTTCAGGCTGCCGCTGGAATATATTTTCTTCAGTATTATTGGAGAGATGACAACTTGATTCTTGACTTCTGAAATACTACTGAGTGACCTTACTTTGTGCTCGGCAACGGTATTTCTCATAACTCCCTTCCTTTCATACGAACACGATGCAATTCCAATTGGTGCATGTTCTGGTCTGATTCCGGGATGCCTCTGCCATAGGGAGGGATAATCACAAAACGTGCCAAATTATTTTGGGAAAAACACGAAACAATTACTAGGCTATTATCAGGCTAATACTGTTATTGAGATAGTATACATATTTATTTTCAGTCACTTATACTTTCCCTGGTATCCGTGGGATTTTTCCATTGTGGGTAATCTTTTTCACTCTTGTGAGCAGTTTTTTTCTTGACCGGCAGGCCTGCGCCCTTTTCCTTGGCAGATACTTGATTTCGCACCCGGGAAACGCCTGTCGGGCATGCAAAAACGGCTCACAAGGCCGGAGAGCCCGGTTCAGTCCTTTTTCGCGAGGATCGAGTAATACCGGTCGTCAAAGAAAAGCCGGAAATACCTTACCCGTTCTATCTTAAGCCCAAGCCCTTTGAGCATGGTCCGGTAGTCATACACGGGATGAAAGGCGTTTCTGGCGGTGAGCACGAAGAAAATATCCGCGATGTACCAGTAAAGACTCTGGACGGCTCTGGCAGCGGCACTGCCCGACGGAAGGGCGAAATCCCCCACCACCATGTACCCGCCCGGTTTTGCCAGTTTGACAAGATGCTCGATCACGGCCATGAGCATGGGCCGGGTAAAGACGTTCAGAAAAAAGTTGGCAAATACCATGTCGAACTTTCCGAATTCATCGTACTTGAGGATATCCGTGTGGACCGCCTCGATGGGGTAAAGGAAGTGCCTGCCTGATATCCTTCGGGAAAAGATGTCGAGCATGGACCCGGAGAGATCTGCCACCGTGACCCGCGCGCCCCTCTCGGCCGCTGCAATGGCATCGATCCCCTGTCCTACCCCTGCGAAGAGCACTGTCTCGTCGGGCCTGATCCGGTCATGCATGGCGAGCTTGCACCGGTCGATCCGGCCGGCACTGTAGAGTGTCGCGACCACATCATAAAGCGGACCTATGATGCTGTACCTGTCCCTCATCTCACCCTCCCTCTCCGGGCATGAAAACATTCCGTATCGCACGCCACGACCGGTCTGAATAGGTATTCCGTATAAGTAAGATAATAGTCCCTCGAACCTTGTCATGCAACCGGTCGGAAACGTTTCGCAAACCATACCGGGGTCTGTCATGGGAATGGTTTTAAGGTGTCAAGGAGAGTTTTTGCAAAACCGGGCCTGGGGGGTCAGCCGAGTACTGCCGGCGATTTCTTGTCCGTACCCGGGCCTGACGAGGGCCGGTTTTCTCTTGAAAAATCGGGGCTGGCCGGGATACTTCTCAGTATGCCTTGTTCAGCACCTCCAGGGCCTCATCATAGCTCACCTCCACGGGGTTGAACGCCATGGCCCCGTCATTGATGGCTGCAGAAGCAATGGCCGGGAGCTTATCCTCTGTAATCCCCACGTCACGCAGCCTCACGGGCAGGCCGCTGATCTGGTTGAGCCTGCCCAGAAGATTTCTCACCAGGGAGACCGTGACCATGGCCTGCTCCTTTTCCTCCATATACTCGATGGAGCTGCCCAGCATCCCTGACATCTCGGCGATGGGGCGCGGGATGCCCGAGATATTGTATTCGAGCCCGTGGGGAAGCAGGATAGCGTTGGCCATTCCATGGGGGGCATGGCATACGCCCCCGCAGGCATGGGCCAGGGCATGGATCATGCCCACCATGGAGTTGGAAAAGGCAATGCCTGCCAGCAGCGAGGCATTGGCCATGCCGAGGCGGGCCTCCTCGTCCCGGCCGTTTTCCACGGCCCGCACGAGATACTTGCGGATGAGTTCGATGGCCGCCCTGGCGAAAACATCGTCTATGGGATTCTTCTGCAAGCAGGTATACGCCTCCATTGCATGGGTGAGCGCATCCATGCCGGTTGCCGCGGTGAGCTTGGGCGGCACGGTCATGGTCATCCTGGGGTCGAGGACCGCGACCCTGGGGTAGAGCCGGTCTGAGGCAAAGGCCATCTTGACGTTCTTTTCCTCGTTATAGATCACCGCCACCTTGGTCACCTCGGAGCCGGTGCCCGAGGTGGTGGGAACGGCGATCATGGGCAGCAGCTCTTTTTTGATGATCTCGTTGCCCTGGAGCGAGAGGATGTCGTCGGTGCCCTCGGAGATCACGATGTTCGCGCCCTTTGCCGTATCCAGGGCGCTGCCGCCGCCCACAGCCAGGAAGCAGTCGCACTTTTCCCTTTCAAAGAGCCTGGCGAGCTTGTTCACGAGCCGGTTGCTGGAATCAGGCGGGGTCTCGTCGAAGACATAGCCGATTTCCTTGTCCGAGTCGGCAAAGGCCTCTCTGACAAGATTGATCAGGCCCGCATCCGCCACGCCCTTGTCCGTGACGACCATGGCTCTTCTGCAGCCCAGTATGTCCATCTCATAGGGGATATTGCTTACTGCGTTGTGGCCTGAGAGTATCTTCACGGGACAGAAATGCTGGTAGTAATGAGGTATCATGAAATCCTCCTGGCTGGATATGATGTTATATCAGGTGTCTGACAACCGCCGGAACGAGCCCGGCATACACCTTGCCCTTGTTGATACAGCTCTTCAACGTCATCTCAGGCGCCCTCTTCAGCACCTTTTTCACTACCATGCCCGGCAGGAGATACGCATTGACGATATTCACCGCCCGGTTGATCTCCATGGTCTTTGCCAGGTCCCCTTCGACGAGGATCCGGTTTTCCGCAAAGGTCTGGTGCGTCCCTGCGATACCCATCAGAACCGGCAGGGCCGAGTCGTAGTTCTTGAACGACATGGTGATATGCGGCGACTTCAGCCCCTTCCCCAGGTAACGGATCGTATCCCCCCTCTTTTCCAGGGTAATGGCGGGACCCTTGGGCAAAACCCTCAGAGAGAACCGCCTCCCATCCTCCCAGGACTCGATCTCTTTCCGGAATTCCGGGACATGCCTTCCGACCACCTCGAATGCCGGCCCCAGGACGGAAAGCACTGTCGAGCAGAGCGCATGCTTCACCCCGGACTGGAAAGCCGGAAACCCGGGAAGCGATCGAACCAGGTTGACGCTACGTTTGAGAACATCACCCATTCCCCATGCCTCCTTCCCTGTTGTCCACGCTCATTCCTGCCGACATGGGCCGGACCGGCCACGGGCATGTATGGCTGGCGCGGCCGGGAACCTCGCCCCCCGCGATGAACCATGGCCGTGCAAGCGTAAAAACCAGGCTATAAGATATATAAATACCCGAATAACTGCAATCTATTATTTGCGCCATCTCCCATGTTTCACCGGCCTGGGAATGCCCCTGATCCTTCTCGGACAACCCCTGGATGGAACGGGTTTTTTCCGGATCAGGAGGATACATCGTCCTTATCAGGACATTGGTTATTCAAGGCAAATGCCGTTTCTCCTGGCCGTCATCTTCCAGAAGACATTGTGCAGGGGCCTGCGGTCTTGCGCCATCCCTTTGAGGGCCTGAAGCCACGAGGCCTCGAGCGCTGAGGAGCGGAAGAATGCCTCCCGGCTCATGGACTGAAGGGTGCTGTCCCGGCTCTCCCAGCCGGAGAAGGGCATGGTCAGGCAATATCCGTCCTCGAACTCCCGGATCTCCTTCAAGAGCGGTTCCTGCACCTGTGAGAGCCGCATCTGTGCCTGGATACGGAAGGCCTCGTGCCGCCACCAGTACGAGTCTTCATTGTACCGGAACCCGCCCTGATCGATTCCGGCCGGCATGTTTCCGGGGAGGATCGGTTTGAAGGTGGTGAGGCAGGGCGAAGACCCTGCGGTGACAAAGATCCGGAAGCCTGACGAGGAGTCGAGCTCCACTACCAGCGAACCCGTGGTGTGGGACCTCCTGATGAAGGGTTCTGCGGCGTGCATGCACACATCATGGTTCAGACCCTTGAAAGGCAGGCCTCCCCGGTGCCCGCGCAGAATCTCAAACGCGTCGCCCACCCCAAAGGTATTTCCCGAAGGGCTGATGCGCTCCATGACGTATGCCCTCCTTGCCCGGCTGCCGGAAAACCAGGTCATGAGGGGGTCGCTGAACGCCTGAAAATCCGTGCCCCAGGGCAGGCTCGATTTCTTCCAGTCACGGCCGATGGTGGTCCCGTTGGATATGGCGGCAAAGTCCTGATAACACTTTATGGCATAATCCCGTCCCATGGTCTCCATCACCACGATCTCGGTGCGATCCATGATGAGGAACGAGTTCATGTAGGCGAATTTCTTGTCCCGATAGCCGCATGGCCCGCCCTGCCCGTAGCGCATCAAGAGGCTGGTGACGACATCGGCCGCATCACGGGCCGTATCGGCTCTCTCCAGGCCCAGCCTCACCAGGTCCATGCCGATGAGTCCTGGAGATTTCTCGGGTTTGCTCCTGGTGAACAATGCCTCGTTGCCCATCACCACGCCCTTCTCGTTTATCCCCATCTCTGCGCCCCAGATCCAAAACGGCTTGCAGAGCACGACACCGCGGGTCTCCGGCGCCTGGGGGATATTGATATAGGTGCACCTCAACTCCTGGTGGCGGGAATATTCTTTTCCAGGACAGGAAACAACGACCTGGGCTTCGTCCGGCTCTCGATCCGAATTCTTGGCAAAAATCCAGCTGCCTGTCTGAGTCGCTGCCTCGCCCACGGCAAAGGTGTCACACATGCTGCATCCCTGCCTCGAAGAGCCGGGGCCTTTTACGTGCATGTCCCATACGCATATTCTTATATGATTTACCGGAAATGCACAAGCACCGGGCTTTCTGGTGGAAATCCGGTCCTTTTTGGACGATGTGGGGGTGCGGCGCATAGATCTCGCTGATCCGCGCATTGACCATGCGGGTATATAGGTCGAGTTTCTCCTGCACCCCTTTGCGGTTGAAAAAGAGCCGGTCCAGACCGAAAAGGGATTCGCCTCCCCGGTTGCGGTTGGGCGGAATCTTCGCGAGATAGGTGGACAATGCCTTTTTCCCGGAGGTGGGTGAGTATGGCGATGAGGTTCTCGCGGGTCTTGAGAAAATCATTGTCCTCATACACCACCCCCCCCCGCCGATCCGCCTCATCATGAAATCAGGCACGACCGAGCTGCTCAAGACAAGGCTTTGACAAAAAAGGGGTGCGATCCGGTTCATCTTCCGGCGTGCGGCTTCATAAACGGATGAATAATCCCTGCCGCACAATAATCTCTATGAAAGAGAACGGATCGGGAATCCGGCGGGCGTGCCCGAGAACGCCATGGTACTGCGGAAGCATCGTGCCGGAGGGCGGATTCAGCCAAGAGAAACGATTCTTGAAAACATCCCTACAGGACCTTTTGGAGAAAGGCCTTGACCCTGGCGTTGTCCATGCTGTGGGAGAAAACATCACCCGGATTTCCTTGGAGGATGAACCTGCCCTCGTCCATGAAGATGACCCTGTCTGCCATCTCACGGGCAAACCCCATCTGATGGGTGACGATCACCATGGTCATCCCCTCCTCGGCCAGCTGCTTGATCGCGGTGAAGACCTCGCCCACGAGTTCGGGGTCAAGCGCCGAGGTCGGCTCGTCGAAGAGCATGAGCATGGGCTTCATGGCCAGGGCCCGGGCGATGGCGACCCGCTGCTTCTGTCCTCCGGAGAGGAAGGCCGGATAGGTGTCTTTCTTGTCCAACAACCCCACCTTGCCCAGAAGGTCCAGGGCGATCCTGCGGGCTTCCTCCCGGGGCTGCTTCTTTACGGTCACGGGCCCCTCCATGACGTTCTGCAGTGCTGTCATGTGCGGAAAGAGATGAAAGTGCTGAAACACCATCCCGATCTCGGATCGCAGCCCGCATATGACGTCCTGTTTTTCCATTACGAGCCGGCCCTTTTTATCCCTGCGGTATCCAGCCTCTCTGCCTTCCAGGAACATCCGGCCCGAGTCGATGGTTTCCAGGAAGTTGATCATCCTGAGCAGCGTGGTCTTGCCTGAGCCCGAAGGGCCGATGATCACGATCTTCTCTCCCTTGTCGATCTTCAGGCTCACGCGATCCACGGCAGTGAAATCGTTGAAGCGTTTGACGACGTCAACCAGCTCGATCATCGGTTCTCGTATACCCCCAGTCTGTCTTCGAGTTTTCTAAACGATACGGTGAAGATGCTGGTCATGGCCAGATAGATCATGGCGGCCTGCATGAGGATGAATATGTTGAAGGTCGTGTTGAAGATCTGGTCCGCGGCCCGCATGAGCTCGACCATGGCGATGGTGGAGACCAGGGCCGTGTCTTTGATCAGTGCGATGAACTCATTGCCCACGGGCGGCACGAGCCGCTTGTAGGTCTGAGGCACGATGATGCGCCTCATGGCCTGCCAATAGGTCATGCCCAGCGACTTTGCAGCCTCCATCTGGCCCGCGTCGATGCTCTCGATAGCCCCGCGAATGATCTCGGCCAGGTAGGCCGAGTAGTTCAGGCCGAGCCCCAGCACCGCGGCAGTGAAGGGACTGAGCGTGATGCCCAGGGGAGGGAGTCCGTAATAGATGAAAAAGAGCTGGAGCAGAAGCGGCGTGCCTCTGAACACCCAGATATAGCACCAGAAGAACCACGAGATGCTCCGGATGCGGCTGATCCTGGCCAGGGCGATGAAAAGCCCTGCCACAGGCGAGACCGCCATGGTGATAAGCACCAGGAGAATGGTCATGCCGGAGGCCCTGAGCAGCGTGGGAAAGTACGTGCCCATGTCCTTGAGGAAACGCACCCACTTGGGCGTCTGCGCGACAGTGACCTGTTTCATCAGGTTCCTTGCCTCCAAATTCTCCGGATAAAGGCTCAAGATCTCCTCGCACAGGGATGCGCTGTTTTTATACTCGGCCGTGCTGAAGCAGATCTTGGCAGCCTCCATGCGCGAGCGCACAAAGGCGCCGCCGTCTTCTCCGGGCTCGGGAGCCGGGACCTTCAGATAGGCCTTTAGTGCGGCTCCGATGTTTCCGGAGTTGGCTTCCCGCGTGGCCGAGGCCAGAATCTCATATGGATCGGGCTGGGCGAGTGCTGCCGCAGGGACGAGCAGCAGAAAAAAACAGAGGCCCAGCGCGCCTTTCAGCACGCCGGGCCGTTTGGTTCCTACTTCCATGCAGTGATGTCATCTCCGAACCATTTGATGGAAATCTTCTTCATGGTGCCGTCGGCGAACATCTCATCAAGGGTTTTCTGAATCATGTCTTTGAGCGCCACGTCTGCCTGCCTGATCCCGATTCCGATAGGTTCGGAGGCCAGCGGCTCGGGCAGCACGCGATACTCGCCCGGGCGCTGGGACAGGTAGTACCGTCCCACGAGCTCGTCCACGGCCAGGGCGTCGATCCTGCCGATCTTGAGGTCCATGAAGGCCGAGGTGTTGTTGTCGTAGCGCTTGACCTCCTTGAACTCGGTCCCGAGGCTCTTGAGCGCCTCCTCAGACGTGGAGCCGAGCTGTACGCCCGCAATGTGCGCCTTGTCAAGGTCCTTGACACTCTTGACCTTCTCGTTGTCCGCCTTGACCACCATGATCTGCTTCTGCATGATGTAGGGGTTGGTAAAGGAGATCTCCTTCATGCGCTCTTCGGTCACGGACATGCCCGACCAGATGATATCGAACTTTTTGGTCTTCAAGGACATGATCACGCCCTTCCAGGCCGTGGGCACGTGCTCGATTGCAATACCGAGCCTTTTGCCCAGCTCGCGGGACGCGTCGATATCGAACCCCACGAGCTCGTTCTGCTCGTTGCGGAACTCCATGGGCGGAAACGCGTCGTCGATTCCGATCGCGAGCTTGCCCACTGCCTTGACCTTGTCCCATGAATCATCGGCCGCCGGCGCCGGTGCGGAGAAAAACGCCACGAGAATGCTCACCATACCGATTGCATAGAAAAATCTTTTCATCCCTCTTTTCCTCCTGCTGGTAATTACGCGAGATTTTTTGTCCCATCAAGGATTATGAAACAAATCAGGGGAAAACACAAGCGGCAAGGCCACATGACCTGGGGGTTCCACCTCATGTCCGGGCGGACAGGTCCCCTGATTAACAGAAATATCTCACCCAGCCGAATCCGCCACCCTGCCCCCTTATCGTTTTGGTGCATACAGATTATCACTTTATTCAATATAACTATTTGCCATTCGTTATCAGGCCTTTTATAAGCGTACCAGCGCACTTTGCAGGGCGTAAAAACGGGGTTTTTTGTTTTATCCGATCACAGCGGGCCTTGTGAGATAACCCCGATGATACAAACGAGAGGAGTTTGCATGATATGAGGATGAATAACTTTCTTGCATCAAGATGGGGAATCATCAGCGTCGGGGCGGTTATCGGCCTTCTGGCCGCCGTTCTTCAGAAGCTCGGCAATCCCGGAAACATGGGCATCTGTGTCGCCTGTTTCGAGCGTGATATCGCGGGCGCACTGGGCCTGCACCGGGCAGAGGCGGTCCAATACCTGAGGCCTGAGATCCTGGGCTTTGTCCTTGGGGCCTTCCTTGCGGCCCTGCTCTTTCGCGAATTCAAGCCTCGCGCCGGTTCTGCACCCATTGTTCGGTTCATCCTGGGTGCGTTCGCCATGATCGGAGCTCTGGTTTTTCTCGGTTGTCCCTGGAGGGCCATGCTCAGGCTCGCGGGCGGCGATCTGACCGCAGTCCTGGGGATTGCAGGCCTCGTCTTTGGGGTGTGGGTGGGAACGCTCTTTCTGAAAAACGGCTACACCCTGGGCAGGGCACAGGCAACCTCGAAGACGGCAGGCGCGATCATGCCGTTCATGGCTCTGGGCTTATTGCTGTTTCTGTTCATCTATCCCCAGATCCAAGGAGAAGGCGTCAGCGGAGTGCTCTTCTACAGCGTGAAGGGCCCCGGCTCCATGCATGCCTCCCTGCTCGTTTCTCTGGCCATCGGCCTGGTGGTTGGAGGCATGGCCCAGCAGAGCAGGTTCTGCACCATGGGCGCCCTGCGCGACCTTGTTCTGTTCGGCCAGACCCATCTCCTGGGCGGGGTCATCGCGCTGGTGCTGTTTGCCTTTCTTGCCAACCTCGTCTTCGGACAGTTCAACCTCGGCTTCACGGGTCAGCCGGTGGCGCATACCATGCATTTCTGGAATTTCGCGGGAATGACACTGGCAGGCCTCGCCTTTTCCCTTGCAGGCGGTTGCCCCGGGCGGCAGCTCTTCTTGAGCGGAGAAGGAGACGGCGACGCAGCCGTATTCGTCATCGGTATGGTGGCCGGGGCTGCATTTGCTCATAATTTCGGGCTTGCAAGCTCAGCTGCGGGGATAGGACCGCTCGGCGCGGCGGCTGTGGGAACCGGGCTTGTCGTATGCCTGCTCATCGGCTGGGGCATGAGGGCAAAAGGGATATGACGCTCTGGAGCTGTCCAGAAAGCAGAACCATAAGAGAACCATGACTGCATGGTGAGGAGTATGAGCATGAATTCAACCATCGACGCCCGGGGACTCTCGTGCCCCCAGCCGGTCATCCTGGTTATGGGCAAAATAAAAGAGCAGGCAAGCGGCGCGATCGAGATCCTCGTGGATACCGACACAGCCAGGGAAAACGTATCACGTGCCGCCAAGAGCAAGGGATGGAAAGTGGATCGCACCGAGCAGGACGGGGCCGGCTATAGAATCGTGATCCTGAAGGAATAGCGCCTAACCCGCTGTTCCGGCCCCGGGCCCTCTTCCTTCATCCTGTTTCCCTCTCATGTTCCCTACGGCCTGACCACGATTCTCCCCGGATACCCGCTGGTGACCTCGCCGATAACGGCCGCGTCGCTTACTCCGTGCGAGTGAAGCTCCTCCAGGAGCTGCTCGGCCTGATCGGACTCCAGCGAGATGAGGAGCCCGCCCGAAGTCTGCGGGTCGAACAGGAGCTTCAGGAGGTTGTCGCTCAAGTCTCCCTCCGTGCTGACAAACGCCTGCCGGAACTTTTCATTCCGATAGGCCCCGCCCGGGATCAGGCCCATATCCGCATACTCGAGCACTTCATCGAACAACGGGATGCGCGAGGCATGGATGACCATGCCCGTGTCTGAGCCCTCGATCATCTCGCAGGCGTGCCCCAGGAGTCCGAATCCGGTGACGTCCGTACATGCGTGAACCCGGTAGCCCTCCAGGAGCTCCGCAGGAATCTTGTTGAGGGTGTTCATGGACCTGATGCTCGCCTCCTCGGCCTGACGGCTCGCCATCCCGGCCTTGACCGCGGTCGATATGATGCCTGTGCCCAGCGGCTTGGTAAGGATGATCCGGTCCCCTTCCCGGGCGCCCGTGTTCTTGAGGACCTTCTCCGGATGCACCGTGCCGGTCACCGAGAGGCCATACTTGATCTCCGGGTCGTCCACGCTGTGCCCGCCCACCAGAAGCACCCCTGCCTCGCTCATCTTGTCGAAGCCGCCTTTGAGGATATCCTGGAGGATGGACACCTCCCCCTCCTGGGGAAAGCAGATGATGTTCATAGCCAGCACTGGCCTTCCCCCCATGGCATAGACGTCGCTCAGCGAGTTGGTCACGGCGATCTGGCCGAACAGATAGGGGTCGTCCACCACGGGGGTGAAGAAGTCCAGGGTAAGGATCAGCGCCAGGGAATCGCTGATCCGGTACACCCCCGCGTCATCGGGCCTGTCCATGCCCACGAGCAGGTCAGGATGCTTCATGACGGGAAGCGCGCAGATCGCCTGGTCCAGAACCTCCGGACCGAGCTTGCACGCTCAACCCGCGCCGCGAACCATGGAGGTGAGCTTTATTTTTCTGTCCTTTGCATGGTTGTCCATATCGTGTGCTCCTGCTTTTATATGACATAGTCGGATGAGATTTTCCAGTGACTATGTGGATGCATATTCATTCCCAGCCGCTCCGGCATCCACATATTCCATGTTGATCTCAGTGATTTCTCTGAGCTATGATGCAGACATGATCACAGACCAGTTCAGAAGCATCACCCTTCAGCAGCTCGAGGCCCTGGTCACCCTGGTGGAAGAACGGAGTTTCTCCGAGGCGGCGAAAAAGATGCTGCTCTCCCAGCCCTCCATGAGCAAGCACATCAAGAACCTCGAGACCTTTGTCAACCGCCCGCTCATCAACCGCACCAAGACCGGTATCTCGCTGACGCAGGAGGGCTCGATCCTCTACGGTTATGCCAAGAAGGTCCTGAGGCTCAGAGACGAAGCACGGGAGAAGATCCTCTCGCTCGAAGACACTGTATCGGGCCATGTCTTCATCGGGACCAGCACCATCCCTTCGACCTACATCCTGCCCCCCGTGCTCTCGGGCCTGAGAAAAACCTTTCCGGACATCCAGGCCCACATCCTCTCCAGCGACAGCGACGAGGTGATCGATATGGTGCTGGGCGGCCAGGTGGAGATCGGCTTTATCGGAAAAAATATTCGCGACAGGAGGCTCCACTGCGAGCCTCTCTGGGATGACGAGCTGATCCTGGTCGCGCCCGGGGGTCACCGGATAGGCGAGCTCCGGCAAGCCCGCATCGAGAACCTCCTCCAGGAGCCCTTCATCCTCAGGGAAAAGGGATCGGGCACCAGGTCCATTTTCGAAAGCTATCTGAACGAGCACGGCCTGCCGCACCTGTCGCGGTTTTCCATATCCTGCGAGCTCGGATCATCCGAAGCGGTGAAAGAGGCCGTGATCGCGGGCCTGGGTATATCCGTTCTCTCCATACACGCGGTGAGGCGCGAGATCGGGCAGGGCCTTCTGACCTCGATCCCCCTCCAGCCGCCCAGGATCCTGCGCAGCTTTGCCGTGATCTATCGGAAGCAGTTCGTTCCCCTGCCCCATCACCGGGCCTTCCTCGAGTATGCAAAGGTATGGGATCCGGACCGGGGGGCATCCGGCTCCGGCGGGTAACCAGGCTCTTTTTCGGCCTGCCGCCCCTAGGGGTGGTGCCGCCGGGACAGGACATGGGCAGGCCCTGCACGAATATCCTCTTCACGAACCCGGAATCATCTGCTATGAGAACCATCCATGACTACAGCACCTTTTCCCACACAAGGAGACACCTCCATGAGCACAACAGGCATCGTAAAGGTCGATCATCGTGAGCTCGAACGCTTCATGAAACAAGGCTTCATAGCCCTTGGAGTACCGGAAAAAGACGCCGGAACCTGCGCTTCCGTGCTCATAGAATCAGACCTGCGCGGGGTCGAGTCGCACGGCATCGGCCGGTTCAAGATGTATGTGGACCGGATCAAAGACGGGATCCTCAAGCCTGTCACGAAAGAAACCGTGGTCAAGGAGACAGAGAATACCGCAGTGATCGACGGGAACCACGGGATGGGCCACGTGATCGCCCACCGGGCCATGAGCCTTGCCATCGAAAAGGCCAGGAGGTGCAATATCGGCATGGTGGGCGTGCGCAACAGCACCCACTTCGGCATCACCGGGTATTATCCCGCCATGGCGGTCAAAGAGAACATGATGGGCCTGGCCTTTTCCAATGCCAGGCCGTCCGTGGCGCCCACCTTCGGGGTCGAGCCCGTGATCGGCACCAACCCCATAAGCTGCGGCGCGCCCACGGACGAGGACTACCCCTTTCTGCTGGACATCGCCACCTCTACCACGCAGAGAGGCAAGATCGAGGTGTATGCCCGTGAGGGCAAACCCACTCCCAAGGGACTCACCATCGACCGTGAGGGCAAAGAGCCCACGGACAGCATCGAGCTGCTCCAGACCCTGATCAAGGGCGCGGCTTCCCTGCTTCCTCTGGGCGGGGCCGGCGAGGAGCTGGGAGGTCATAAGGGCTACGGGCTGGGCGTCATGGTCGAGATCCTCTGCGCATCGCTCACCGGAGGGAGCTTCGGCAAGGCCCTGACCGGCTTCGAAAACGGCAAGCCCGCATTCCACCGGCTCGGACACTTTTTCGTGGCCGTCAACATCGAGAGCTTTGTCCCCCTGCCCGTGTTCCGGGGCATCACCGGCTCGATCATGCGGGAGATCAGGGAATCCGCGAAGATGCCGGGCAAGCAGAAGATCTATCTCGCGGGCGAAAAAGAGTTCGACACGATCAAGGTCCGCAGGCAGGAGGGCATACCCGTCAATCTCCCGCTCCAGAAGATCATGAAAGACCTGGCGCAGGACCTGGGCTTGAAGGGCTTCGATTTTCCGTTTTTGTGATGATCCAGCCCCCGTACCGGACCTTCAGCTCCTTTTTGCGCGAACGTTTCGGACAGAGGGTTCAGAAGATCACCCTGGATGCAGGGCTGAACTGTCCCCACCGTGATAATGAGAAACAGGGCGGATGCATATACTGCAATGCCCGCGGCTCGGGCACGGGCGCCTTCTCGCGCAGGATCGGACTGAAAATGCAGATCGAGACCCAGATGGATGCCATGGCCAGGCGGTACAAGGCAAAGGCCTTCATCGCTTATTTTCAGTCATATTCCAACACCTATGCGGATATTCACACCCTGAAAAGCCTCTATGACACCATCCTGCCCTATTCCCGGATCGTGGGCCTCGCCATCGGCACCAGGCCGGACTGCATCGATGGCGACAAGCTCGCGCTGATCAGGTCCTATGCGCCTGACCGCCTCGTATGGATGGAGTACGGCCTCCAGTCGGCCAGGGACCGGACACTGAAGCTCATCAACCGGGGCCACGATGCGGCCGCCTTCACCCGCGCAGTCGAGCTTACCTCGGCCTTTGACCTGCGGGTCTGCGCCCACGTGATCATCGGCCTGCCCGGCGAAGGCATGGACGACTTCCTCGCCACGGCCCGGCTGGTCTCCTGCCTCCCGGTGACCGACATCAAGATTCACATGCTCTATATCGCCAAAGGCACCAGGCTCGAGCACCTGTATCGGGAAGGCGGATACTCGCCCATGGACCGGGAGTCTTATGCGCAGGCAGCAGCCTGCTTCATCGCGCACCTGCGGGAAGACATCATAGTGCAGCGCATCACCGGAGACCCGCATGAGGACGAGCTGGTCGCGCCGTTATGGGCCCTGGATAAAAGGCAGGTGCTGGACGCCGTGCACCGGGAAATGGGGTGCAAACACCTGCGCCAGGGGAGCCGGTATCCCGCGCCATGAAACTCTATGATCTCGACCTTGCCCGCGGGCTGCTGCTCGCGCCTCTTTCCGGCTACACGAGCTGGCCCATGCGCGTTCTTTCAAGGCGTTTCGGCGCGGAGCTGTGCTATACCGAGATGATCAGCGCAGAGGGCCTGCTCAGGAATACCCGCAACACCCTGTCTCTCCTGAGGCGGCCCCTGGAAGATTCCCCGCTCGTGGCCCAGATCTTCACTCCCTCTCCAGGCTATGCCGCGCCTGCGGCGCGGATCATTGAGGATCAGGGTTTTGACGGCATCGATATCAACATGGGTTGTCCGGTGAAAAAGGTCGTGAGCAAGGGAGCGGGTGCGGCACTGATGCGCGATCTCCCCCTGGCTCGAAGCGTGGCTGATGCAGTGGTGAATGCGGTGCGCATACCGGTGAGCGTGAAGATGCGCGCGGGATGGGACAGCGGAACGATCAATGCCGTGGAGCTGGCGGCAGCTCTCGAGAAAACAGGGGTGCATTGCCTGATTCTCCATCCCAGAACCAGGACTGCCATGTACAAGGGAACCCCGCAGTGGGACCTCTTTACAGCCTTAAGGCAGAGCGTGTCCATTCCCATGGTCGCAAGCGGCGACATCCGCACCGTCCCTGATCTCGAGCGCCTTCGCACACTGGGCTGTGATGCCTTCATGGTGGGTCGGTCCGCCGTGGGCAGGCCGTGGGTCTTTCGTGAGCTCTCGGGCGGGAGCGGGCCTTCAGTGGGCGAGCGCCGGGACATCATGCTCGAACACCTGGACATGCTGGGTGTTCTCTACGGCAGGGACAAGGCTGCGGCATTCATGAAGAAGTTCGTCTCCGGATATGTCCGGGGGCTTGAGGGGGCGTCCATTTTCCGCAGCCATGCCTGTGCCGCGTTAAGCTACGAGGATCTGAAAGGAATGATAAAGACCTTGCCAGCTGGCCCGGTTTCTGTTATCAAAGAATAAAATCTTACCTACAAGTTTTTTAAGATGATGGGGCAGCTAAGAGATTACATCAAAGAGACCGTGTTTTGTCTTGCTCTCATGGCCATGGTGGGCATACCCGATACCAGCGTATTCTCCCTCGATCTTGAGCTTGCCCATAATCCTACGGCCTATCTGGTGGACAAGGCACGGGAGAAAAGAATCCTGCTCATCGGAACCCATCACCGCAACGACTAT
>JALNWY010000007.1 GCA_023230665.1 Deltaproteobacteria bacterium | reverse complement strand
TATCAGGACGAGGAGCTGATTGCTCCCCGTCCGTAATTAATGGGCCATCCAGGACTCGAACCTGGGACCTACTGATTAAGAGTCAGTTGCTCTACCAGTTGAGCTAATGGCCCATACCGTGTTCTGGTACGCCCGGGGCGACTCGAACGCCCGACCTGCGGATTCGAAGTCCGACGCTCTATCCGACTGAGCTACGGGCGCTTACCACACATATTATGGGGTGAGTGAAGGGGATCGAACCCTCGGCCACAGGAGCCACAATCCTGCGCTCTACCAACTGAGCTACACTCACCATAGGCTCTTGAGCGCGCCTGAGAGGATTCGAACCTCTGGCCTACGGATTAGAAGTCCGTTGCTCTATCCAACTGAGCTACAGGCGCCCATCCAACCTGCTTTGGTCGGGGCGAGAGGATTTGAACCTCCGACCCCCTGCTCCCAAGGCAGGTGCGCTCGCCAGGCTGCGCTACGCCCCGTAGAGCAGCCTTATAGCAGAGGGTATATGGCATGGCAAGCATTTTTTCTCATGCAACCACATCCTCTAAGCAGGGGATTAGACTGTTATTCCTCGGGGTTTTCCCCGCCTTCAAGATCATCGATTCCCTGCGCCCCTAAAAAAACCGTGCCGGAGGGCCTTGAGCTGCACGGAAGGCGACCCCGGCCGCCCCACCCATCACTATTGTCCCAGGATATCTCTTAAAAGGCGCTCCTCGGTTTCTTCCATCTCTCTGGTCATCTCCTCAGACACGCCTTCGTGATTGTACCCGGCAAGGTGGCAGATGCCGTGCACAAGGAGCTCGAGCATCCGCTCGTCGAGCCTCATCCCGGATTCCTGCGCCTCCTGGAGCGCCTTTTCCATGGATATCACCACGTCGCCCAGATGCTCTCCCTGGGGGCCCTCGCCCTCCTGCTGGGGAAAGGAGATGACATTGGTGGGCCGGTCCCGGTCCAGATAGGTCCTGTTGAGATCCCGGATCTGATCGTTGTCGACCACTACCACCGAGAGCTCCGCACCCTGCCTGCCGAGCAGCTCAAGCGCCCGAAGCGCCCACTCGCCCAGCGGGATGTCATCGATCGGATACCGGCCCTGGAGGTTCTGGATGTCAATGACTGCCATTGGACGAGCACCTTTCGTAGGCCTTGATGATCTTTGCCACCACCTTGTGACGGACCACGTCGTCCTCGCTGAAATAGATGAAGCCGATCTCATCGATGTTCTTCAGAATCTGGTCGGCCTCGATGAGGCCTGACTTTACCCCAGAGGGCAGATCGATCTGGGTGATGTCGCCGGCGATGACCGCCTTGGAGTTGTACCCGAGTCGGGTCAGAAACATCTTCATCTGCTCGGATGTGGTGTTCTGGGCCTCGTCGAGAATGATGAAGGCATCGTTTAAGGTCCTGCCCCTCATGAAGGCGAGAGGCGCCACCTCGATCTGGTCCCTGCTGATGAGCCTGAGCACGTGATCGTGCTCAAGCATGTCGTACAGAGCGTCATAGAGCGGCCTCAGGTAAGGGTTCACCTTCTCCAGGAGATCGCCGGGAAGGAATCCGAGCTTCTCGCCGGCCTCCACGGCCGGCCTGGTCAGGATGATCCGCTCCACCTTCTTCTTCAGGAGATGGGACACTCCCATGGCCAGAGCCAGGTAGGTCTTGCCGGTGCCGGCGGGTCCGATGCCGAAGAGCACGTCCTTGATGCGCATGGAATCGACATAGCGCTTCTGCTGCAGACTCTTGGGCACAATGACCTTCTTGGTGGATGAGATATAGATGCTGTCCTTGAACACGTCTTCCAAGTTTACGTTGCGGTCTTTGGCCAGCATCCTCACCGCGTACCACACGTCGTCAGGATAGAGGGGAAAACCGCCCTTGATGAGTTTGTAGAGGTCTTTCAGGGTGTGTTCCGCGAGCTCGACGTCATAATCCTCCCCCGAGAGCTCGATGGTGTTGCCCTTAAGCGAGCACTTAACGCCGATGGATTCCTCGATGATCTTGAGGTGGGAGCAGCTATCCCCGGCGAGCTGACGCAGTATGTACGGATCTGAAAATTCAACGCTTGGCATCGAAAGCGATCTGCCTTTTTCTCATGATCTCTTGCTTCCTCATGATCTCTTAAGAGATCTGATATATCAAAAAATATGCGAAGACAACACCCTCTTCTGCTGGGATCGCTCACAAGCATCCGGAACCTTTATGAAAAAATCCCTGTTCAGGGGCCGATGGGTCCCGCGGCGCGCCTTTGAAAAAACCCTTGACCGAGGAGGATGATGACGTGAGCCTCTCTTGAAGGAACAACCCGGCTTCAGAGGCTGTGCCGCCATTACAGCGAAAGGACGTCCCGGAGATCAGCCGCTGGTCCAGCCGGGGAATTCCACAGAAACCGAGCCACTGCCTCCTGAAAGCTATTCTCATATTGCACAGGTGTCTTTTTGTGTACTATGTACGTCACATGTTCAAAGCAAAGATCATAGACACGTTCAGCGCGGCCCACAGCCTGCGCGGCTACCGGGGCGACTGCGAGAGGCTTCACGGGCACAACTACCGGGTGGAAGTCACCGTGTCGTCACAGGTGCTCGACTCAATGGGAGTCGTCATGGACTTCCGCGAGCTCAAACAGCTCGTGAAAGGGATTCTGGCCAGGCTCGACCACCGGTATCTCAATGACATCGAGCCCTTCCGTCAGCAGAATCCCTCGGCGGAGAATATCGCCCGGCACATCTTCGCCTCCCTGTCCCCTTCCATCGAAAAACCGCTTGAGCTCCACGAGGTGGTTGTGTGGGAGAACGATACCTGCTGCGTGTCTTTCAACGGAGACGCGTGACCATGAAGGACGTCCAGAAGGAGAAGCCGGAAAACCCGCTGTATATCCAGAAGGTCGGCGTGAAGGGAATCTCGTATCCCATCGTGGTCTCCGACAAGCTCAAGGGCAGGCAGGATACGGTTGCGTCCATCAACCTGTATGTCGACCTGCCGCGGGTGTTCAAGGGGACCCACATGAGCAGGTTCATCGAGGTGCTCAACGAGCACCGCGACAACATCCACATCAAGAACCTCGAGCACATCTTAAACGAGATTCGAACGGCCCTGGAGGCGGAGAGCGCGCAGATGGAGGTTGACTTCCCCTACTTTATCGAGAAGAGCGCTCCGGTCACCGGCTCCGTGGGATTGATGGAGTACCGCTGCCGCCTCATGGGTATGGTGGGGAAGAAGCGCGAGTTCAGAGTGATGGTGAAGGTCCCGGTACAGACACTCTGCCCCTGCTCCAAGGAGATCAGCGCGTACGGTGCGCACAACCAGCGCGGGCTCGTGACTGTGGAGGTCTGCTACGAGCGGTTCTTTTGGATCGAGGACCTCATCGATCTCATCGAGCGGTGCGCATCGAGCCCGGTGTACCCCATTCTCAAGCGGCCTGATGAGAAATATGTCACTGAGTACGCCTATGAGCACCCCATGTTCGTGGAGGACGTGGTGAGGCTCGCGGCTGCGTCATTGAGTGTAAAGAGTGAGTTTTCATGGTTTTCGGTGGAGGCGGAGAACTTTGAAAGCATCCACAACCACAGTGCATACGCATACATCGAGAGCGATGACCGTGGGTAAGGCGCCGCTCCCGGTGGGCAAGCTGCCCCTGCCGCTGCTGGAAAGACTGCTCCGGAGCATCCCCTCTGGCGACCCGAACATCCTGGCCGGTCCGGGCATCGGGGTGGATGCCGCGGTAGTGCGCTTCGGAGACCAGACCCTGGTGTTCAAGACCGACCCCATCACCTTCACCAGCGAGAACATATCCCGGTATCTCGTGACCGTAAATTCCAACGA
Source organism: Deltaproteobacteria bacterium (assembly GCA_023230665.1). Classification (GTDB taxonomy): domain Bacteria; phylum Desulfobacterota; class Desulfomonilia; order UBA1062; family UBA1062; genus Phosphitivorax. The sequence continues at coordinate 35,505 of JALNWY010000007.1, read as the reverse complement.
CATCGCCTGCATGGGGGGCATTCCCCGATACCTGCTGGTGACCTTCCTGCTCCCGGCCGGCCCGACCACCCCGGCATCGGTCGAAGAGCTGTTCTCTGACCTCAAACAGGCCTGCGCGGCCATGGACGTCACCCTGATCGGGGGGCATACCGAGATCACCCACGGTATCGAGCGGCCCCTGGCAACAGGCTTCATGATCGGGGTCATGGAAGAAGGGATGCCGCACCGTCCCCGGGCTGCCAAGGCCGGGGACCTTATCCTGCTCTCGAAGCAGATCCCTATCGAGGCCGTGTCCGTCATCGCCTCCGAGGCGCCCCGCCGGCTCGACATCGACGGGCAGACGCTTGCAGAGGCCCGCTCGCTCATCCGCGATCCAGGCATCAGTATCTTCAAAGAGGCGCGGATCGCCTGGGGCCACGGGGGCGTCACCGCCATGCACGACCCCACCGAAGGCGGGCTCGCCACCGGCCTGAGAGAGCTGGCCCTGGCAAGCGGGTGCGGGGTAGAGGTCTATCAGGACCGCATCGCAGTGCTGCCGATCGCAGAGAAGATCCTGCCCCTTTTCGGCATCGACCCCCTTGGCGCCCTGGCCTCGGGATCTCTTGTGGTCTGCTGCGAAGAGCACCGTGCAGAAGGGATCATCGCCGCGTGGGCCGAAAACGGGATTGAGGGCTCGATCATCGGCCGTCTCACCGAGGCCCGGGACATGGTCCTTGTCCGGGACGGCGCCAGGACCGATCTGCCGGAATTCCCGGTCGACGAGGTCACCAAGATCTTTTCGCTGCGCGAAAGATAGCTGCAGAATTTCGTGTTGTCCAGGGCCGCCAGAATCTCCCCGAACCCCGGAGACCTGTGGCCCGGCGATGAAAGCGCAACACAGGGAAGACCATCTCCCTGCTCCTTTAGTGGCGGCGGCGCCCAGGCTCCGGACATAGACGGGGAGCAGGGGCCACGCCCAGGAGCACCACGAACGAGATGGCGGAAAGCAGCCAGAGTATCCGCACGGACATCGGATTCACCAAAAAAGGGCGGCTACTTTTTCACCAGTTGCATGACCAGAGAGGTATCGCCGTTTCCCGAGAGGAATTTATCGTTGGCTAGCAGCCTGAGCAACAGATCGATGTTGGTGATTACGCCTTCGATCCTGGTTTCGTTCAGCATCCGCGTCATGCGCTTCAAGGACCCTGCGCGGGTGCTGTTGTGGGCTATGAGCTTGACCAGAAGGGGGTCGTAGTACGAGCTGATGACACAGTTGGGAAACAGGTGGGTATCCACCCTGGCTCCCGGCCCACCCGGCAGGCGCACAGAGGTGACGCATCCGGTGGTGGGCATGAAGTTTTTGGCCGGATTCTCGGCATTGACCCGGCATTCGATGGCGTGTCCGCTGATGCTGACACGGCCGGCGCTCAACCGGGAGCCTGCGGCGATCATGAGCTGTTCTCTCACCATGTCGATGCCGGTCACCATCTCCGTCACCGGGTGCTCCACCTGGAGCCGGCCGTTGATCTCCAGGAAATAGGTGTTCCCGTCCTGGTCCATGAGGTATTCCACGGTTCCCAGCCCCTTGAACCCGATGGCGCTGATGATCATCTCTGACCATTTCCAGAGGTTGTCGCGGGTTTTGGCGTCGATATTGGGTATGGGGGCCTCTTCGATGATTTTCTGATGGCGCCGCTGGATGGAGCATTCCCGATCGCCCAGCACCTGGATCCCGCCCTGCCCGTCCGCGAGGATCTGCACCTCCAGGTGCCGGGGGCAGGAAAGATAGCGCTCCATGTACACCTCGTTGCGGCCGAACGCTGCGTTCGCCTCGCTGCTGACGCTGGCGAACTGCTGGCGGAGCTGGTTTTCGTTGTAGGCCACCTTCATCCCCCTGCCGCCGCCACCGTAGAGCGACTTGAGGATCACCGGCATCCCGAGCTGTCTGGCCATGGTGATGATCTGATCGACATTGGAGATCATGCTGTAGGAGCCGGGGATGGTAGGGATGTTCAGTGACTTGACGACCTGCTTGGTCCTCGATTTGTTGCCGATGGTCCTCAGCGCCGTGCTGGGGGGGCCGATGAAGGCGATGCCGTTCTCCTCGCACAGGGCCGCGAAACTGGGGTTTTCCGACAGAAAGCCGTAGCCCGGATGGATGGCGTTCGCCTTCCAGACAAGGGCCGCACTGATGATGGACTCGATGTTCAGGTAGCTCTTCGACGGCTGCGCAGGACCGATCTGGACCGCCTCGTCGGCATGCGACAGGTACTCCATGTCCTGATCGGCCTCGGAATACACGGCAATGGTTTCGAGCCCCATCTCTCTGGCTGTTCGGAGCACCCTCACAACGACCTCGCCCCGGTTCGCAATCAGAAGCCTCTTCATAGAGCAAGGTTGTATGCCTCTTTAGAAACGCAAGTCAAGGTTCATATGCTCTTCCAAGGCCCCTGGATCACCTCTGATATGCCTGCTGCGGCCGCAGCCTTTCTTTATCACGACAAAAAGAGCGGCCTGACCAGAGCAAAGAAAGGGCCTTGTGCTCAATGCGGCAAGACGGTATGATATGGTTCTTCCCAATGAAATGAATTCGTATTGTGAACGGGCATAAAAACTGTCATGAAGGGAGAACTACGTGAGAATATCCATGCTGTACATCTTTGCCGCCTTTACCGTGCTCCTGTTGCCCGCCACGGCATGGTCTTTTGGTGAAACATCGATGAACTACCTCTGTGAGCGTCTGGTGGAAAAAGGGCTGGAGAAAGGCCAGGTCCAGACCCTCTTGAGCGACCCGAGGCTGGCCGTCACGCCCGAGGTAGTCATCAAGAACCTCTTTCATTCGAGCCCCAAAGGGACCACAAAACAGCCCGACCACATGTATATCGCCCCGGAGTATATCACCAAGGGCAAAGAATACATCATCGAGAACGCCCAGGCCCTTTCCGCCCTGGAAAAGCGTTTCGGGACCTCCCCGCAGGTCATCACCGCCATCCTCATCGTGGAGTCGAGACTGGGGACCTATCCCATGCGGTACAACACGTTTACGGCGTACACCAACCTCGCCGCCCTCCTCGACCCCGATTACTTCAGGCAGATCCAGGAATCGTACACCCATAAATACCCTTCCCTCAATGATGAAGCCGTGATCACGAGGGCCCAGAAAAAGGCGAAATGGGCCCTGAACGAACTGTACAACCTGATCCTTATCGCCCGGGACCTGAATACCGACCCGCTGGCCATCATGGGTTCGTTTGCCGGTGCTCTGGGCCCGGCCCAGTTCATCCCGTCATCGTTCATGGAGTATGGCGTTGACGGCGACAATGACGGAAAGCGGGACCCATTCAACATGCAGGACGCCACGGCGAGCATCGCCTTTTACCTCAAGCGCGCCGGATGGAAGGAAGACGCCGCCGAGGAGAAGAAGCGCACCGCCATCTGGTGCTATAACCACAGCCAGGTGTACGTGAACACCATCATGATGCTCTACGAAAAGCTCTCGTCGCCCTCGTGATGCTAAAACCCGGGAAACCGGAATCCTCCTGTTTCTCTTGCAGCCCGCTCCAGGCTGCGCTTTCCGGCACGGGCAGAAGGCCGGCTGTGTGCCTGAAGAGGATCTTGAAGTATCCTCGATTGCGTGCTATTGCCTTTCTGGGAGAAATATGTGGACATTACTGCGCTAACATCCGGGAAAAAGGTCCTATTCGACAACTACCTCCATGCGTACCTCGCGGCAGAAGACACTTCCTCGGGCATCGTTGAGGCATTCGCCTACAGCCTCAAGGCGGGCGGCAAGAGGATCCGGCCCGTGCTGACCATGCTGGCCTGCGAGTGCCTCGGAGGAAAGGCGGACGATGCCCTGCCCGCAGGGCTCGCCATTGAAATGATCCACACCTTCAGCCTCATCCACGATGATCTGCCGGCCCTGGACAACGACGATCTCAGAAGGGGTCGTCCCACGTGTCACGCCAGGTTCGGCGAGGCCACCGCAATCCTCGCAGGAGACGCGCTGATATTCCAGGCTCTCTCCGTGATCACTGCAGCGGGTTACCCGCCCCGGATCAAGCTCGACATCCTGGAATTCATGGCTGAGGTCTGCGGGGTCAAGGGGCTCGTCCAGGGCGAGTACCGCGACGTGACAGCAGAAGGGAAGGAGATCTCCATGGACGAGGTCCGGGACATCTATCGCAGGAAGACCGCCCGCCTCTTCGAGCTCTGCATGTTCGCCGGGGCCCGCGTCGCCGGGGGCGCGCGGGAGCAGATCGAGCCGCTGGTGGGTTTCGGGACCTATCTCGGCCTGGCGTTTCAGGCCATCGACGACATCCTGGACGTGACCTCCAGCCGGGAGGTTCTCGGCAAGACAACGGGCAAGGACCTCGCTCAGGACAAGGCGACCATTGTCAAGGCCCTGGGTCTTAAGGAGTCGCGCCGGTGGGCCCGGGACATGACGGAAAAGGCGGTGGCCCTTCTTCCCGCAGCACACGTGGTCCGAGCAGAAGACCTCAAAGAACTTGCCTTGAGCATGCTTAAGAGGGTGGCCTGATTATGGCGGACATCCTGCCTTCCATCGCATCGCCCCGGGACATCAAGGGTTTGAGCCTGCAGGAGCTCGAAATCCTTGCCCGGGAAATCCGCGATTTCATCATCAGCCATGTGAGCCAGACCGGGGGCCACCTCGCCTCGAGCCTCGGCACCGTGGAGCTCACCCTGGCCATGCACTATGTCTTTGACGCCCCTAAAGACAAGTTCCTCTGGGACGTGGGGCATCAGAGCTACACCCACAAGATCCTCACGGGCAGGAAGGGCATGTTCTCGACCCTGAGGCAGTCGGGGGGAATCACCCCGTTCATCAATCCCAAGGAGAGCCCATATGACACCTTCATTTCCGGCCATTCCGGCAATGCCATACCCGCGGCCAGCGGCATCTGCGAGACCATGTCGCTCGCGGGCTGCAAAAACCGCGTGCTTGCCGTCATCGGCGACGGATCGCTCTCCAACGGTCTCACCTTCGAGGGCCTGAACTTCGTGGGCATGAAGAGACAGAACCTCATCGTGGTGCTCAACGATAACAAGATGTTCATCTCCCAGCGGGTGGGGGCCATCGCGGATTACCTGAGCAGGATCATGACCTCGAAAAAGGTCAGGGAGGTCAGGGAAGGAATCAAGGGCATCCTCAAGGGCATACCCTTAGGGGGCGACACGATCTACAGGATTGCCAAACTCATCGAGGGCAATCTCAAGGGCGCAGTGACCGAGGGGCTCCTGTTCGAGGAACTGGGCTTCCGCTACGTGGGGCCCATCGACGGCCACAAGATCAGCCACCTGGTGGAAGCGTTCCAGAACATCTCGTCCATGCACGAGCCCATCTTCCTGCACGTCATCACCCAGAAGGGGCGCGGATATACCCCTGCAGTACGCGACCCTGAGAATTTTCACGGGGTGGGCAGGTTTGTACGGGAAAACGGCGAGTCCGCGTCAGGCTTCGGGGCCCTCACCTATTCGGATGTGTTCGGCAAGACACTCACCCGCATCGCCAGGCGCGATCCCAGGATCGTTGCCATCAGCGCGGCCATGACCTCAGGGACCGGGCTCAAAGGGTTCGCGCTCAAGTTCCCGGACAGGTTCTACGACGTGGGCATTGCCGAAGGTCACGCGGTGACCATGGCCGCGGGCATGGCCCTCTACGGGTTGAGGCCGGTGGTAGCCATCTACTCGACCTTTCTCCAGCGGAGCTATGACGAGATCATTCACGATGTAGCCCTGCAGAACGCGCCCGTGATCTTTGCCGTGGACCGGGCCGGGCTCGTGGGCCCTGACGGCCCCACCCACCACGGTGTGTTCGATCTGGCCTACTTCCGAAGCATCCCCAACATGACCGTTCTCGTTCCCAGGGACCAGTTCATGCTCGAAAGGATGCTTGTCCATGCGCTCAAGAACCAGGGGCCCACGGCCATCCGATACCCGCGGGACAGCATCGTTTCCGCCCCCTTAAAGCCCGGCAACCTGCGCACGGGCAGAGCGGAGATACTTCAGGAGGGGTCGCGCCTCACGATCTTCTGCTGCGGTCCCTTGTGCTACACTGTGCTCGAGGCCGTAGCCGGGCTCGAAGGTGTCGCGGTGGTGGATCTCATGTATGCGAAGCCTCTCGATACCCGGACCGTGCGCGACATGGTGAGGTCGTGCAAGGGACGCTTCGCGGTGGTGGAGGACGGATGCATTCACGGAGGGATGGGCTCGGCCGTGGTGGAGGCCCTGCAGGATATCGATCACCCTTTGAGGTTCAGGCTCCTGGGGGTGCCGGACACCTTTGTCGAGCACGGTTCCTTGGGCCAGCTCCGGAAAGCCCTGGGCCTCGATGCCGAGGGAATACGAAAAGCTGTTTCAGAACTGTTATGAGTTGTTTTTTAAGAAGCTTTTTATGAAAATGCGACTGGACAGACTGCTCGTGGAAAAGGGACTTGCAGAGACACGGAGCAAGGCTGCTGCGCTGATCATGGCAGGCAGCGTGCTCATTGACGGAACCCTGGTGACCAAGGCAGGGACCCTTGTCAGTGAGAATGTCCGGGTTACGCTCAAAGAATCCCCCCGATACGTGAGCCGAGCCGGAGACAAGCTCCTGGCCGCGCTGGATACGTTCGGCGTCGATCCGGCCGGCAGAATCGCCATCGACATCGGCGCTTCCACCGGCGGGTTCACCGACGTGATGCTCCAGCGCGGGGCGGCAAAGGTATATGCAGTGGATGTGGGCCGGGGTCAGATCCACTGGAAACTCCGGACCCACGAAAAGGTGGTGAGCCTCGAAGGGATCAACGTCCGGAACCTGGACCCCTCGCTCATCGGAGACCGGTGCGACCTGGCCACCTTCGATGTCTCGTTCATCTCGCTGAGGCTCGTCGTGCCCCCGGTCCTGCATGTGCTTAAATCCGGAGCCGACATCATCGCCCTGATCAAGCCCCAGTTCGAGGCCGGCAGGGAGCACATCGGGAAGGGAGGCATTCTGAAAGACCATGCAATAGCACAGGAGGTTATCCGCGATATGGAGGCGTTTCTCACAGGGCTTGCCTGTACGGTGAGCGGCACGATTCCCTCCCCGGTCAAGGGGATCAAGGGCAATCAGGAATACCTCGTTCATGCCCGTTTCAGGGGTGCTGTATGAGAATCACCATTGCCAGATACGCAGGCTTTTGTTTCGGGGTCAGGAGGGCCATCGACATCACCTTCAAGGTGAGGCAGAAAAACCCCCGGAAAAAGATCTATACCTTGGGTCAGATCATCCACAACCCCCAGGTCATCGAGGCACTGAAGAAACGCGGGATCGGGATCGTTCACGACATCGACGATGGCCGGCTCAAGGCGGGCAATATCGCCATAGTCCGCGCCCACGGCATTGCCCCGGACAAGAAGCAGATCCTTCAGAAACGGGGGGTGGAGGTCATCGATGCGGCCTGTCCCATGGTGCTCAAGGTCCAGTCCATCATCAAAAAGGCGTCGAAGAATGCGGATCTCGTGGTGATCGCAGGCGACAAGGACCACCCCGAGATGGATGCCCACCTGGGAATCGCGGGCGAGAAAGGGGTTGCGGTGGAGAATGTGGAGGATGCGCAGAGGCTTCCCCGGGCCAGAAGAATCAGCGTGGTGGCCCAGACCACCTTTGATGTAGCCATCTATCGGGACATCGTCTCCGTGCTCAGAGAGAAGTGCGATGTGCTCGACGTGGCGGACACCATCTGCCGCTCCACTGTGGACCGCCAGAGCGAAGTGCGGGACCTGGCAAAGGATCACGATGTGTTCATCGTCATCGGAGGGAGAGATTCGGCCAACACCAAGCGCCTGGCAGAGATCGCGGCAAAGGAGAACCGGCGGGTGATCCGGGTGGAAGGTCCGGAGCAGCTCAAGGATGCCGCGATTCCCCAGACCTCCCAGGTGGCCGTGATCGCGGGGGCGTCGACCCCCCACTGGGTGATCGAGGAGTGCATCGAAGCGCTCAAGAGCACCCATACCCATATCGGAATCGAAAACGCAGTGCTCAATTTCCTGTCCGCCACACCCCTGCTTCCCTCGCTGGGAAGCCTCGGAGTCGCCATGGCGTCCCTGGTGTTCTGCGGACAGCGCTATTCATGGGATGCGCTGCTGACCGTCTTCTTCCTCGCGCTTGCATCGACGGGCCCACACCGCACTCCCCGGCAGTGGCCCCTGTGGGCCGTTTCCACAGGTATCGCAACCTCGCTCGGACTGCTGACAGCAGGGCTCACGGGCGGTCTGCTGGTTATCGGGATATCCCTGCTGCGCCCGCTTATTGACGTAGGAGAAGTAGCAGACTGTCTCAGGAGCATCTACGGGCTGGTGATCTTTGTTCTCATATCCATCATCACCCCCTTGAGCCTGGCGGGCTCTCCCATCGTTCCAGGCATCTTCATCCTGACTGCATACACGGCCACCCACTACCTGGGAGTGGAGATCCTCCTGGGGCTCAAGAACATGGAGCGAGACGCCATCATCGGCCGCATGAGCCTGGCGCGATATATCCACGAGGAGCACTCCATTTTGCTTCTGGAGTATGCCATCATGGGCCTCGCGCTCGTGCTCTTCCTGAGCTTTCCCTTGAAGATCGCTCCCGCACTCGCCTACGGCCTGCTCCCGCCGCTTTTCTTCCTGGCCAAGGGCATCGACTTCTACCATGAGCAGGTGATTTTCGACAACCGGATGTACACCATTTATGTGCAAAGCCTCTGGGTGATCATCCCTGCCATGGGCCTGCTGTGGAAATTCACCATGATGTGAGGCCTCTGGCCGTATCCCTGTTTCGGCTCCAGCACCAATTGATTTTGTCTTCAGGCATCCCTATTGTCTATCTATGAAGATACAAAGGGGAGGACAGGACCATACGGAAAAAGGCCGGAAACCGCGTCGCGGAAGCGGCTTTTCCCGGGACCGCACGTTGAATGATATCACCGGGCTTCTGGGCACAAGGGAAAACAGGGATTTCAACGCCGCATTCCCCGAAAAGACGGGGGCTCATCACCCCTTTTTTAAGGTGATGGAGGGATGGACGGTCTGCTGACAAAGGTAGTTGGCATCTATCATGAATACTGGTGCAGAGCTGAATTATCTCCTCGTTCTGTTTCTTGTCCTCTCTGTCCTGACCGCGTTGGTGCGCTCGGGGCTCCATATCCTGAATGTCTCCCACCTCCGTTATGAAGGCCGAAAGGTCCCGCGGGAGTTTGCCGGGGCCATAGATGCATACAAGGTTGAGGAGATAAGGGATTATTCCACGGCAACAGGCCGGCTGGAGGCAATTCGCCATCTTTTCTTCGACCTCTTCCAGATCTTTGGCTTCGAATCCCAGGTGATCTATGCGGGCATTTTCATCCTCGCTGTCTTTCTCAGGCCGGCGGCGTTTTTTCTGAGCCCGGTAAGGGCCATGATCTCCAGGCGATTCGAACGCCAGCCAGATGATTTCTCCTCGGCAATGATGGGGGGGCCCGAGGCCTTGATCGAATCCCTGGAACGGCTCGCGAGCCGGAATATGACAAATCTCCACCCCCATCCCGCGTATGCCTGGTTCTTCTCTTCCCATCCGCCTGTCCTCGAAAGGATCAGGCGCCTGGAAAACAGAGAAGAAATGCATGAACAGTCTCTTCCCGGCAGCCTCTCTCCCGAATCCGAACCATTGCCCGGGGCACACCCGTGCTCCGGAAAACACAACCTGAAGAGAGCCTGCCATAAAGCTCCGTGCTTTGCGCACGGACCGGACGAGAGAAAGAGGGCCTCCCGGAAGACCGGCGGCCCCTCGTGACAAGGGGTATGGATATTCACTCATCATCCCTTGTCGCCACACGCATGATTTCGCGTAAAGGAGGCACATATGAAACGCTTGACGATTATCGGAATGACACTTGCGCTCCTGGTTCTTCCCCTGGCAGTTTCTGCCGCCAGTTTCGAGATTGCCGCAGGCGCATGGTACGTAAAACCGGACGGCGATCTGGCGTACTCCTCGAACGGAGCGAGCACGAATCTCGACCTTAAAGACCGGTTCGGCTTCGACAGCGAGTGGGAACTCGCGGTCAGAGCCAAGATCGAGCCGGCGGAGCTCTTCGGCATCTATCTCAAGGCAACACCTATGGGCTTCGACTCCACGGAGGACAACTCGTTCGAGTTCGCCTTCGGAGACACGGTCTTTTTCGGTGGCGACGCGATCGACTCAGAGTTTTTCCTGAACATCTACGATGCGGCCCTGTACTTCAGCACCCCGTTCATCGAGACCGGACCCACCGGCGGGATCGATCTCGATGTCGGGGTGGGCGCCCGGGTGGTGCACATCGACACCGAGGTGAAACGCATTCCCCTGGACGACGATATTGTGGAAGGGGACGTCCTGAAGGAGAATCCGGATGAGACCGTTACCTACCCCATGATTTTCGCGGCCCTGGAAATGCAGCCCGCGGACATGGTCTCGGTGGAGCTGGAGGGCTGGGGTATGGCCATTTCCAATGACCAGGTCTACAGCTTCAGCGGCATGGTCAAGTTTATCCCCGGAGGCGGACCGTTCATGATCAATGCGGGCTACCGCGCCGACTTCCTGAACATCAAGAAGAGCGGCCTGGACTTGGACGCCAACTTCACCGGCCCGTTCGCCGAGGTGGGACTGAGATTTTAACGAGGGAGCAAAGCAGGGCGCTCATCAAAGAGTTAAGCCTTGCGCCCTGATTTTCCTCGTGCGTGTAAGATGAGACATGAGAGACGATGAGATAGGCAAAAAACGCGAGGCTAAAACGTTCCGGCTCCCGGATTCCCCTGTCTACCTCATCGTCCCCTTTCTTTCCCTTCCTTTTATCACCTTAAATAAGGATGAGCGCCCGCTGAACGGATGCTGCTCTAGCCGGCTGCATCCCCTTTTTTGAGAGATCACATTATATATTGACAAGCAAAGCACTTCCGGACGAAAATGACGGCTGTCCATGGGTATCATTTCTGAGAATGCACGGAAGATCCTGTCCGAGATCCCCGGTCACGTCCGGGTGGTTGCCGCGGCAAAGGCGCGCACCGCCGGCGAGATCCGCGAAGTGATCGAGGCCGGCGTCACCCTGATCGGTGAGAACTACGTTCAGGAGGCCCGGGCCGTCATACCCGAGATCCGGGAGCGTGTCGGCTGGCATTTTATCGGGCATATCCAGACCAACAAGGTCAAATACATCGTGCCCCTGTTCGACATGATCGAAACCGTGGACTCGGTGCCGCTGGCCCAGACCATAGACAGGCTGGCGGGCAGGCATGGCAAGATCATGCCCGTGCTCGTCGAGGTCAATAGCGCCCAGGAGCCCCAGAAGGCGGGGCTGCTTCCCGAAGACGTACTCCCGTTCATCCGTCAGATCCACACCCTGGAGCACATCCGTGTCCAGGGCCTGATGACCATGGGCCCCTTTCTCGACGACCCTGAACACCTCAGGCCCTATTTCAGGGCCACCCGGGAGCTGTTCGTAGAGGTGGCGGGGGCTACCGTGCCCAGGGTGGAGATGAAACACCTTTCCATGGGGATGAGCGACTCCTACCGCATTGCTATCGAGGAGGGGGCCTCTCTGGTGCGCATCGGCACCCGGATCTTCGGGACCAGGAACCAGGCCTAAGGGCCGGGCGGGATCAATCTCACCGGCATGCCTGCCACAATCCCGAGCAGCACGGCTGCGCTCTCCCGGTTCGCCGCCACCTCCACGGTCATGGCGCTTCCGACAATCAGGGCCGGCTCCCCGGGAGGAATATCGGCAAAACTTTCGGCTATCTGATGCACCGTCTTCTCACCCGCGGCCAGGGAGCACCACAAGGGTCGGGCGTGAGGTCCTCATCCCGGGATCTACCACGCAGGGGCGGATGCTCCCCCGAGACGCGGATGTCAAGGAAACCCTTGCTGAAGATGAGTGATATCGCTTATAAACAGGTCATGATTATCAGAGAGGAAAACTGCTTCTATCCCGATCACGTCGTCTATTCGGACCCATCACACCACGGGTTTGCCAAAGAGGAGCTCATGATCCAAGAGAGGCTGCACAGCTGGATCATACAGCCCAGGGCTGCAATTGTTCCGCCCGCCACCATCGTCCATCTGCATGGCAATGCCGAGAACATGACCTCGCACGTCACTGCGGCCCTGTTTCTCCCCGAGATGGGTCACCGGCTCGTCACCTTTGACTACAGCGGATACGGCAGATCACGGGGCGAACCTTCGCTCAGGCAGATCCAGGACGATGCTCGGGCCGTGTTTCACCATATCCTCGCGCACCCGGAGGCCTTCGGGGCCGCGGTCTTCGGGTTCGGACAGTCCATGGGCGCCTACACCCTGGCCCGGGTCCTGCCGGATTTCCCCTCCTTGAAGGGCGCGATCCTGGAGGCGGGGCTCCACTCCTTCCATGCCCTCTTCTCCGAGGCCTATCCGCAGATCCGCTGCGAGGTCCCCGAGGCAGGCTTCTCGGCGCTCGACACGCTGCCCGTGAGCCCGGTCCCCAAGCTGTTCATCCACGGGACAGACGACCCGGTGGTGCCTCATACGCATTCCATCAGGATGCACGAGGTCGCCCGTGAGCCCAAGGAGCTCGTGATCCTCGACGGTGTGGGGCACATTGACGCCTTTGTCTCGCGCCATGCCCGTCAGTACATGCTCGGGATCCATTCATTCATCGAGAAACACCGCGGGTGAAGGAGGGGCCTCGATCGGCAGGCTCACCCTGAGGCAGCCTGCCCGCCCCGGCCCGATGGAGGTTCGATGGCAAAGGTCAGCTCGTTGTTTCTCAGCTCCACGCGCACCCGGGAACCGTCCATGACCTGGCCCGCCACAATCGCCCTGCCGAGCCTGGTCTCCAGCTCCCGCTGGATGAACCGCTTCAGGGGCCGTGCCCCGTATACGGGGTCAAACCCTTCCCGGGCGATGAACTCCTTGGCCCCCTCGCTCAGGTCGAAGCTGATCCCGCGCTCGCTCAGACGCCCCTGAAGATCCGTCACGAGCAGGCCCACGATTGTCTCGATCTCCGGAAGGGTCAGGGCCTTGAAGAGCACCACCTCGTCCACCCGGTTGAGAAACTCGGGCCGGAAATGCATCCTCAAGTCGGCCATGACCGCGTTCCTGACATCCTCGCCGATCTCGCCCGTGCCGGAAATGCCCTCCACGAGATCATGGGAACCGATGTTCGAGGTCATGATGATGACCGTGTTCTTGAAATCCACGGTCCGTCCCTGGGCATCGGTGGCGCGTCCGTCGTCCAGGATCTGCAGCAGCACGTTGAACACGTCGTGATGCGCCTTTTCGATTTCGTCGAAGAGGATCACCGAGTAGGGCTTGCGTCTGACCGCCTCGGTGAGCTGCCCGCCTTCCTCGTAGCCTACATAACCAGGGGGCGATCCGATGAGCCGGGATACGGTATGGCGCTCCATGTACTCGCTCATGTCGATCCGGACCATGTTGTCTTCCGTGTCGAACAGGGCCTGAGCCAGGGCCTTTGCGAGTTCGGTCTTCCCCACGCCCGTGGGGCCCAGGAAGATGAACGATCCGATGGGGCGCCTGGGATCCTTGATCCCTGCGCGGGCGCGGATGACCGCGTCTGCGACTGCCTGAACGGCATCGTCCTGGCCCACCACCCTCTGGTGCAGGATGTCGTCAAGCCTGAGCAGCTTCTCCTTCTCGCCCTCCACAAGCCGGGAAACCGGGATGCCGGTCCAGCGGGACACGATGTCCGCGATCACATCGTCGGTCACGCTCTCCCTCACCAGCGGTTTCTCCCCGCGAGATTCCTGCTCTGCACCGGCGAGCTGCTTCTCCAGCTGGGGGAGCCTGCCGTAGCGGAGCTCGGCAGCCCTGTTGAGGTCATACTCGCGCTCGGCCTTCTCGATCTGCATCCTGACCTGTTCGAGCTCCTCCCGCATGGCCACCACCCGGTGCACGGTCTGCTTCTCCTCTTCCCACCGGGCCCTCATGGTGTCGGCCTGTTCCTTAAGATCGGCAAGCTCCTTCCTGAGTTCCTCGAGGCGTGCCTGGCCGGCCTTGTCCTTCTCCTTCTTCAAGGCAGCCTCCTCGATCTGGAGCTGCATGACCTTTCTAGTGATCTCGTCGAGTTCGGCGGGCATGGAGTCGATCTCGGTGCGAATCAGGGCGCTCGCCTCGTCGACCAGGTCAATGGCCTTGTCCGGGAGAAACCGGTCGGTAATATACCGGTTGGACAGTACTGCTGCGGCTACCAGGGCGCTGTCCTGAATCTTCACGCCGTGGTGCACTTCATAGCGTTCCTTGAGGCCCCGCAGGATGGAGATCGTGTCCTCCACCGTGGGCGGCTCCACCAGAACCGGCTGGAACCTCCGCTCCAGGGCCGCGTCCTTCTCGATGTGTTTGCGGTACTCGTCCAAGGTGGTGGCGCCCAGACAGTGGAGTTCGCCGCGCGCCAGCATGGGCTTGAGCATGTTGCCGGCGTCCATGGAGCCCTCCGCACGGCCCGCGCCCACGATGTTGTGGATCTCGTCGATAAAGAGCAGGATCCGGCCCTCGCTCGCCTTGATCTCGCTCAACACCGCCTTGAGCCTTTCCTCGAACTCGCCCCGGAACTTGGCGCCAGCCACCAGGGCCCCCATGTCCAGGGCGAAGATGGTCTTGTCCTTCAAGCCCTCGGGCACGTCTCCCCGCACGATCCGCTGGGCAAGGCCCTCCACGATGGCGGTCTTGCCCACGCCCGGCTCTCCGATAAGGACCGGGTTGTTCTTGGTCTTGCGGGAGAGGATGCGGATGGTGCGCCTGATCTCTGTGTCCCTGCCGATGACCGGATCGAGCTTTCCGAGCTGGGCCTGGGCCACGAGATCGATCCCGTACTTCTGCAGGGCCTCGTAGGCGGCCTCGGGGTTGTCACTGGTGACCCGCTGGTTGCCGCGGATGGCGGTGAGCGCCTGGAGCACGCGCTCCCTGGTGATATTGAACTGCGCGAGAATCTTCCCGGAAGGCGTTTTCCCACCCTCGTCCATCATGGCAAAGAGCAGGTGCTCAACGGATACATATTCGTCCTTGAGCCTGGCCGCCTCTTCCTTGGCCTTCACGAGCATCCGGTTGAACCGCTGGGTCACGTAGACCTTGCCCGCCTCGGCCCCGGGGCCAGAGATCTTGGGCCTGCGGTCGAGTTCCTTATGGACCTCGGCGATCACGGGATCCAGCGGTATGTCCATCCTGGCAAGGATCCTCGGGATCAGCCCGTCGGCCTGCTCCAGCAGGGCCAGGAACACATGTTCCACATCGAGCTCCACCTGCCCAAAACGCACAGCGATATTCTGGGCGTTCTGAATCGCCTCCTGCGTTTTCTGCGTCAGCTTGTTTACGTCCATGGATTGTCTTTCCTCCTCGTGCCTTTTGCCTGGCACCGATTCTTGTAGGAGGCACTGCCCCGTATTTCAAGGTGAAAAAGGGGCTTTTCAAAAAGCCCCTTTCCGAAAAACCCCTCCTGAGCAGCAGACTGATCAGACTCCCTTGATCTTGATCTTCTTCTGCTCCTTTTTCTCCTTTTGTGCCTTGGGCAGGGTGATGTTCAACACGCCCTTCTTGAAGGTCGCCTCCACCTTGTCCGGGTTGACCTCTACCGGGATCGGGATCACCCGCGAGAACGTTCCGAACGAGCGCTCCATGTAGTAGGACTCCTTACCCTTCTCTTCTCTCTCTTCTCTCTTCTCACCCTTGATGGTGAGCGAATCCTTGCTCAGATTGATGTCAATCTCCTTTTCATCAAGTCCGGGCAGCTCAGCGGTGACGTATATGGAGTTCTCGTCCTCGGTCATGTCTATCTGCGGATAGAACACGCCCGCGGCCTCCGTCTCTTCGCCGCCGGGGGGTCTGAGCCCGAATCCCTTGAAGAAATCATCGAACAGGCGGTTCATCTCGCGCTGAAACAGGTCCAGCGGATGGGTCTCTATCTCCCTGCCTGCCGGAACGCTTCTTCTTCCCCATCTCCAGGGGGTCAACGATCTCATAGACATGGTCTCCCTCCTTATACCGTATCTTTATCTTTGTTTGTCGTCATTCTGCTTGAATCTTGATCTGCTTTGGCTTGGCCTCTTCTTTTTTGGGCAGCACGATCCGCAGCACGCCGTCCTTCATCTTTGCCTCGATCCGGTCCCGGTCAATGGGCTCGGTGATCGTGAAAGACCGGAAATAGTCGCCCACCCCATACTCAGCATAAGAGAGCCGGTGGTCTCCGATCTCGACCGGAGAAACCTTGGCCTCTATGGTAAGCACGTCGTTTTCCAGAGTCACGCTCACATCCTCGTCACCGACGCCGGGGAGATCCGCATACAGGGCCAGCTTGTCCCTGTCTTCGCTGATATCGACGTTCGGCATATAGATCCTGCCGGTCCGGGTCCTCTCGGTCGCCACACTGCCGCCCGCTTCCTGCTTCTTGACCTCGCGGGACTTTTCTGCCTCTGTCATGGCATTCACCTCCTTTTATGCGGTTTTCACACTGATTTTTCTGGCCTTGTCCGCCTCGGCCCGGGGGAGGGTGATCTTCAAGATACCCTTGCTGTAATTGGCCTCCACCTTGGAGCTTTCCACATTGTAGGGGAGCTGGATGGTGCGATAGAAATCTCCGTGCCCGCGCTCTCTGCGGTGCCAAGCCTGACCCTCTCCAAGCTCCTGTCGCCGTCTCGTACCCTTCAGGGTCAACACGTCACCGATAATGGTGAGATCAACATCTTCCGGGTTTACTCCCGGCATCTCCGATATGACGACGACATCATCCTCGCCGGTAAAGACATTGATCGGCGGATACTTCACAGCGCTCGGCCTGCCTAAACCGGAGAAGAAATCGTTCCAGTCCCGCTCAAGCCGTTCCATTTCCTGTATCGGGTCCCAATTCCAGCTAATTCTGCCGATTCTTGCCATGACCCTCACCTCCAATCATTTTTATGCCTTTATTAGGGCTCGCCATGCAAATTTCAAGGGGTGGGTGATCGAACCTGGGCCTTCGCAAGACATGGGTATCCTGCATAAAATGCTGAAGCGCCGCGGCGCCCCTGTCCGGGAATCCGTGAAGGGGCAGGAGGTGCGAGCTCTTCCAATGCCGGAGGATCATCTTTCATCTCCGGCGAGTGTGTGAACGCTGCACCAAAATCTCCATGAAAGAGTTCACTGTAAGACACAGAGAAACATCATGAAATTATCCTTGCAAAATCTATTCTGTACAAGGGCTGTGTTTTGGTGCTAAACAATGATCCAACTTCAAGGAAAGTATGCATGAGAAGGGATATGGCAGCAAAAGGAAAGATCACGATAAACCAGGGATTGTGCAAGGCCTGCGAACTGTGTTTGACCGTTTGTCCCGATGAGGCAATCCGGCTCTCGGATAGCCTGAACGAGAAGGGATATCATCCAGCCGAAACCGCCAAGGAGTCATGCAGGGGGTGCGCCCTGTGCGCGGTCATGTGCCCCGAAACAGCCATCGAGGTGTACCGTGAATAAGAAAGTTCTCATGAAAGGCACGGACGCCCTCGGAGAGGCCGCGATCCGTGCTGGCTGCACGTGTTACTTCGGCTACCCCATCACCCCGCAGAACGAGGTGCCCGAATATATGTCCAGGCGTATGCAGGAGGTGGGCGGGGTGTTCCTCCAGGGCGAGAGCGAGATCGCGTCCATCAACATGGTGCTCGGCGCGGCCGCGAGCGGAATGCGCGCCATGACCAGCTCTTCTTCTCCGGGCATCAGCCTCAAGCAGGAAGGGCTCTCGTTCCTGGCTGCACTCGAGCTTCCGGCGGTCATCGTCAACATCAACCGGGGCGGGCCCGGCCTGGGGAATATCGCGCCCAGCCAGGGAGACTACTATCAGGCGACACGGGGAGGAGGCCACGGCGACTACCGCATGCCCGTCTATGCGCCGGCGTATGTGCAGGAACTCTATGACATCACCATGAAAAGCTTCGACGTGGCCGACCTCTACCGCACCCCGGTCATGATCCTGGGAGACGGCATGATGGGCCAGATCGTGGAGCCCATCTCCATGCACGAGCGGCCCGAGGTGGAGATCCCCCCCAAGGACTACGTCTTGGACGGCGCTGAAAACAGGCCCTCCCGGATCATCAAGTCCCTGATCCTTGACCCGGCCGAGATGGAAGAGCACAACTGGAAGCTCAAGCGGAAATACGAGCTCATGGCGCATGAGCTCCCCCAGTGGGAGGAGTTCATGGCCGAAGACGCGAAACTGACCATCATCGCCTACGGCACGGCTGCGCGCATCGCCAAGGGCGCTGTCAAGCGGGCGAGGAGCGATGGGCTGAAGGTCGGCCTGCTCCGTCCGATCACGCTGTGGCCGTTCCCCGAAGAGGCGATCCGCAGCCTTGCAAAAAAGACCAAGCTCTTCCTCGTGTTCGAGATGAGCACCGGCCAGATGCTCGACGATGTGCGCCTGGCGATCGAGGGCAGGGTCCCCTGTGAGTTTTACGGCCGCCCGGGGGGGGTGGTGCCCATTCCCCAGGAGATCGCCCGGATCATCGAACGGTACTGGCTGCAGAAGGAGCTCTAGATGAAGACCGTATATACCAGGCCCAAAACCCTGAAGCCGGTGTCCAATCACTACTGCCCGGGATGCGGGCATTCGATCATCCACCGGCTCGTCTGCGAGCTGGTCGATGAGATGGATATGCGGGGCAGGATCATTTGCATCCCGCCTGCGGGCTGCGCGGTGCTCGCCTACAACTATTTCGACTTCGACGTGTGCGAGTCGGCCCACGGGAGGGGCTGCGCCATTGCCACCGGCTTCAAGCGTGCACAGCCCGACAGGATCATCTTTACCTACCAGGGCGATGGAGACATGGCCGCGATCGGGACCGCAGAGACCCTGCACGCGGCGAACCGGGGCGAGAAAATCACGAGCATCTTCGTGAACAACGCGGTATACGGCATGACCGGAGGCCAGATGGCCCCCACCACCCTGATCGGGCAAAAAACCACCACCTCCCCCTATGGCAGGAGAACCGAGGTGGAGGGGTATCCTCTGAAGATCACCGAGCTCATCGCAACCCTGCCTGGCGCCGCCTATGTAGCCAGGACCTCGCTGGCCAACCCGGTCAAGATCCGGGAGACGAAAAAAGCCATCAAAAAGGCCTTCGAGGTCCAGATATCAGGCGCAGGTTACTCGCTCGTTGAGGTCCTCTCGCCCTGCCCCACCAACTGGAATATGAGCCCCAGGGAGGCATTCGTCTATCTGGAAGAAATAATGGAAAAGGAATACCCCTTAGGGGTCATGAAAGATAACACAGCAAAGAAGGATAAGTAGGCGCCATGCTTCAGAAAACCATCATGAGCGGAATCGGCGGGCAGGGAATTCTCTTCTCCGGTCTGGCCTTCGCGTGGGGGGCCATGCTCGAGGGGCACTACGTCACCTATCTGCCCTCCTATGGTGCGGAGATGCGCGGCGGCATCACCTCGTGCACTATCGCCATCTCGGACGAGGAGATCGCGTCCCCGGTGGCGTCTTCTCCAGACTACCTGGTCATCATGGACAATCTTTCTCTCCAGCGCCTGCAGAACCAGGCCGCCTCCGGAGGCGAGGTGCTCATCAACACCAGCATCGTCACGACCAGGCCGGTGAGAGGGGATATCGACGTGGTGGATGTCCCGGTGAACGAACTCGCGATCAGGACCGTGGGCGAGCGCTATGCCAACATGGTCATGCTGGGCGCCTTCGTGAGTCGGACGCGTCTGATCAAAATCTCCTCTCTCATCGACAACATGGAAGAAATCCTGGGAAAGAGAAAGGCCCGCTTCAAAGACAAGAACATCGATGCCTTGAAAACAGGGTACGATTTTTTTTCAAGGGAGACATAGGTCATGCCAGTCAAACAGTTTCGTCTTGAGACCGCAAACGTATCGGGCAAGCTCTCGAACTTGAGCGACACGCTGGGCAAGCACGGGGTGAATATCAGGGCCATCTCGGTAGGGCAGGAATCTGCCGAGGTTTCCTCCATCTGCATTGTGGTTGATGATCCCAAGAAGGCAAAGAACGCCCTGTCTGCAGAGAAATTCGAGTATCAGGAAATCGGCGTGCTCGCCGTGGAAATGCCGGACCACCCGGGCGGCATGAACGCCGTGCTCAAACCTCTGAGAGACGCGAAGATCAACGTGATCACCATGTACCCCTACATAGGCAGGGCATCGAACCCTATCATGATCATGGAGGTGGACAACACGTCTGTTGCCACCAATGTGCTCAAGCGCAACTGGGTAAAGGTCTGGGACAAGGAAATCTACCGCCTGTAAGAGCCGGAGGCTCGTTTTCCCCTTCCATCCGAGGCAAAGATCCTGATTCCTAGTGGCCGGAGATCGCCGGAGGCGCGTCCGGGAGCATTGCCAGATGCCTGAGTGCCGCCTGGCCCACGTGTACGATGGTGTCATAGGCCCTCACGGCGGACGAGCCGAGGCCGATTCCTACAGGGAGCAGGCGGGACCGGCTTTTCATGGGCACAATCCGGCGAAGGACCCTCTGCATGCTCCGGTCCACGCCCCTTTTGAAATACTTCATGGGAAGCAGCCGGGAGACATATTCCCTGGTGATGGACCGGGAGTCTTCCCCGCTTTCCTGGTTCGTGACGCCGAACACCTCGCCGATGATCCTCACGGTAAAATCCTCGATGGCCTCCCGGTTCTCGATGTCCTTTTCATGGATGAGGCACAGGGCAAGAACGAGGGCGACCGACTGGTCCAGGAGATAGAAGTTCTCGACCCCCACCAGGGAAAAGGAAACAATGGTGCCCAGCCCGGGAACCACGGACGGAAGGTTGATGAGGGAGTTCTTGAGTGCCTGGGCCTGAGCCATCTCTTCGATGAGGGTCTGGGACATGATCCCGGGATGGGAGCCGCCGTTGCGGCGGCGTATCTCTTCGGCGAGCGCAGCCGCCCGTTTGAGGTTTCCGCTGATGAGGCCGGCCATGAGCAGGAGAAAGCGATCGCCCAGTGCATCCAGCATCTCAGGGCCTTCCCTGCCCTCATCGGCCATCTTGAAATCCCATTGACATATCTTACACCTTAATAATATACATCACTTATTTAAATGGAACCGGGGCTATTGTAAAGGGGCTGATTGGCAAAAGGCGCATATACATTGTCTTATCGGGTTTTCTTTTTTCTTAAAGCGCACAGCATTCCATATTCGAACATACCAGGGTAAGGAGGACACATATTATGGGTATTCGGTCCATCAAGGAACTGGACTTGAAATCGAAAAAAGTTCTCATTCGCGTGGATTTCAATGTTCCCCTCGACGAAGAGGGCGCCATCACCGACGACTCCCGGATACGAGGGGCCCTGCCCACCATTCAATATGCCATGGACCAGGGGGGGAAGGTCGTTCTCATGTCCCACCTCGGCCGCCCCAAGGGCAAGGTGGTCAAGTCCATGAGCCTGCTGCCCGTGGCGCGTCAACTCTCGGAGCTTCTTGGGGCGAGCGTCAACATGGCACCCGACTGCGTGGGAGACCAGGTGAAGAAGATAGTCGACAACCTCTCTTCCGGCGAGGTGATCCTGCTCGAAAACTTGAGGTTTCACATCGGCGAGGAAAAGAACGACCCCGGGTTCGCCAAGGAGCTTTCCGAACTGGGCGAATGCTATGTCAACGATGCCTTTGCCACAGCCCACCGCGCCCATGCATCCAATGTCGGCATCTGCGATTATATCAAGGATACTGCGGCAGGCTTTCTGATGCTCAGAGAGGTCGAGTACATCAACAAGGCCCTGAAGGACCCCAAGCGCCCCTATGCAGCCGTGATTGGGGGGGCCAAGGTCTCGGGCAAGCTGGAGGTGCTGGAGAACCTCATCGAGAAGGTCGACAAGGTCATCATCGGAGGCGGGATGGCCTTCACCTTCATCAAGGCCCTGGGCCAGAATATCGGGAAATCCCTGGTGGAGGACGATCTCGTTGATACTGCCAGGGCCGTCATGGAGAAGGCCCGCAGCAGGGGCGTGAAGCTCTATCTCCCGGTCGACTGCGTGTGCGCCCCTGACCCCAAGTCCGGCCGGGACGCCGTGACCGTGACCATCCAGGAGATCCCCGCGGGTCTCATGGGCCTCGACATCGGCCCGGCATCGGCGGCCCTGTTCTCCGAAGCTCTCGATGACTGCAGCATGATCGTCTGGAACGGCCCCATGGGAGTCTTCGAGCAGGAACCCTTTTCCCAGGGGACCATGGATATCACGAGAAAAATTGCGAATTCAAAGGCATTGACCATCGTGGGTGGAGGTGATACAGATGCGGCGTTACACAAGAGCAGCCTGGTCGAGAAGGTCGACTTTGTTTCCACGGCAGGCGGTGCCTTCCTGGAGATGCTCGGCGGCGCCGAACTTCCGGGGGTGAAGTCCCTGGAGCGATAGGAGTGGAGAAAGCATGAGAACACCTCTCATAGCAGGGAACTGGAAGATGTTCAAGACCCTGGATGAGGCCTCTTCCTGGGCCGATGATATCGCGAAGCGGGTCTCGGATATCACGAGACCTGAGATCCTCGTATGCCCGCCCTGCCTCTATGTCCACGCCCTTGCCGAGTCGTTGAGGGGGTCCCCGGTCAGAGTGGGCTCCCAGAACGTCTTCTGGGAAGACTCGGGCGCCTTTACCGGCGAGGTCAGCGCGCCCATGCTCGCAAGCGCAGGCGCGAGCCACGTTATCATCGGCCACTCCGAGCGCAGGCAGTATTTCGGCGAGACAGACGAAACAGTCAACAAGCGCCTGTTCGCCGCGATCAGAGGGGGCCTCACCCCGATCGTGTGCGTGGGAGAGACCCTTGACCAGCGTGAGGCGGGAAAGACAAACACCGTGATCGAGGCCCAGATAAAAAACGGCCTTGCAGGCATTGATCCCGGGCAGGCCGGATTGCTGGTCATCGCCTATGAGCCGGTCTGGGCCATCGGGACTGGGAAGACCGCCACGCCGGAGACCGCACAGGGGGTTCATGCCTTCATCAGGGGGCTCCTGCGCGAGCTTTTCGGTCAAGAGGTTGCGGATCGGATCCGGATCCTCTACGGCGGCAGCGTCAAGGGAGACAACATCGACGCGCTCATGGCAAAGGCCGATATCGACGGGGCCCTGGTTGGGGGCGCCAGCCTCGATGCGGCTTCGTTCGAAAGAATAATACGTTTTAAAGGAAAGTGAGAATATGTACGGAGTCCTATTAACCCTTCACATCGTGGTGTCAGTGCTGCTGATCATTGCCGTGCTCCTGCAGTCGGGCAAAGGGGCCGATATCGGCGCCGTCTTCGGCGGGGCGGGTTCTCAGGCCCTGTTCGGTTCTGCGGGTCCGGCCGATTTCCTCAACAAGGCGACGCGGGTCCTGGTGGCAGTGTTCATGCTCACCTCGCTCACCCTCGGCTATTTCACCTTTGAACGGCCGACTCAGAGCATCATGGACAACCAGGCCACAACCGCTCCCGCGGTTCCTGGTGGAACTGCGCTCCAGCCGGATCCAGGGGCCGGCGCAGCGCCTGCCGCGCCGTCCATCCCGGCCGCACCGCAGGGTCAGACGCCCGCTGAATCGAGCCCTGCCCAGTAATCTCCCCTTAAGGCGCTTCTTTTTTGAGGGATCAGAGCAGAGGGTTCCCTCGGAAATCTTTTGCCAGAGCTTTTTTTAAGGCCTGGCGGTTTTATTACACCGGCGATTGTTTATCTGAATACTGCGCCGGTCCAGCTCAATATTCATATTCACTGCTTTAATCACCGTTGTAATAACCCTCTGGCATGTGCCGGATCTCCCTTTCCCCGCAGGTTTCCTCCAATCCTCTTGAAAAAATATCTTGCTCATACCGGGCATGAAAGGTGCCGGGGGAACGAGTGAGATATCTGAAGCCGGATTGACTTGATCACCGCGTCGTGCTAGGCGTATGAGGAATATAGGGCTTTTGCGAAAATATCTTACGATGGGAAAGCGGGTATTACGATACAACTCCCCCTTTGTTGGAGAAGCCGGCACCATCCGATCGCATCGAGGATCGGCGGCAGCAGCAAGGAAATACGTGGCCGGGAGTATTGACCGCGGTACACACCTAGTGAGGAGTATCCATGTACTGGAACAGGAACGATGAATGTATTTCGCGCCACGAGCTGAAGGAACTCCAGTTCGTGAGGCTCAAAGAGACTGTCGAGCGCGCTTCCCGGGCGCCCTTCTACCGGGAAAAGGGGCTTGGAGACTATACGATCCGTGATCTGAGCGACATCAGGAAGCTGCCGGTCACTACGAAGCAGGACCTCAGAGACGCTTATCCCTACGGCATGATCTGCACCTCCCTCGATGAGGTGGTCAGGCTCCATTCGTCATCCGGCACAACCGGGATACCGACGGTCATCTATCACAGCGCGCTTGACCTCCACAACTGGACCGAACTGGTCGCCCGCTGCCTCTACATGATGGGTCTGCGCCGGCACGACGTGTTTCAGAATATGATCGGCTACGGGCTCTTCACCGGCGGCCTGGGGCTTCACTACGGCGCGGAGAGGCTGGGCTGCCTCACCATCCCGACCGGTCCGGGAAATACCAAGCGTCAGCTCAAGTTCATGAAGGAGTTCAAGACAACGGCCATTCACGTGATCCCGAGCTACGCCCTGCACCTGGCCGATACCCTGGAGGCCGAAGGCATCGACCCTCGCACAGAGTTCCCCGACCTCTCCTATGCGATCCTGGGCGCCGAGCCCCATTCGGAGGAAACACGCAGAAAGGTGCAGGACTTCTTCGGGATCAGGGCCTTCAACTCCTACGGCCTCTCCGAGATGAACGGCCCGGGCGTCGCCTTTGAATGCCCCGAGATGAACGGCATGCACATCTGGGAAGACGCGTATCTCGTTGAGATCGTGGACCCCGACACCTTGGAGCCCCTCCCTGCGGGCAGCAGGGGCGAGCTGCTCATCACCACGCTCTCTCGCGAGGCAATGCCCATCATCCGTTACCGCACCAAAGACCTCACCTCGCTGGAGCCGGGAGAGTGCGCCTGCGGGAGAACCCATGCGAGGATCAACCGTATCACGGGCCGCAGCGACGACATGATGATCCTCAAGGGGGTAAACATCTTCCCCATCCAGATCGAATCGGTCCTCAACAGCATCCCCGGCGTGGGGCGCAACTACCGGATCATCCTGGAGCAGAAGGGCCACAACGACCACATGATCGTCCAGGTGGAGATCGACCCGTCGCTGAACCTGGATGCGTACAAATCGCTCGAGCGCCTGAAGAACAGAATCACCCAGGAACTCAAAGGCGAGCTCCTTATCACCCCGGAGGTCGATCTCCGCGAGCCGGGCAGCATCCCGGTTGCCGAAGGGAAGGCCGTGCGGGTCATCGACAACCGCAGGTTATAGTCCGGGCAAGGAACGGACGATCTCCTGCAGACACGGCAGGCTCGGTCCCGAACAACAGGGCCTGCCTCCTTACTGCCTGCCCGGGGCCTGCTTCCTCTCCCGCATGATCAGATACAGACCGATGATGATCAACACAGGCCCCATCAGCAGACTTATGCGGTCATCCATGAGCAGGCCGTACACGATGTCGAGAACACCCAGAATGATAAAAAACGCCAGAGCGACTTTCCGAATATTCATTGCAGATCCTTTCTCTCCTCGTCCTTTTCTGCGCGGGCAATCCGATGCGAAAAATCCCTCCACACTCATATCGGGTTGATTTCACTTCACCGTTTACTTTCGTGATCCAGTGTATTATTTTTTTCGGTCATGCACAAGCACGGTCATGCCCGTTTGAGAGAGATCATCAGTGAGTTCCAGGCGGCCCGCGCCGATATGGTCCGGGGGAAGACAGCGGTTTTCGGACCACCGCACTCCCTGCTCTTCAGACAGCCGCATCCCGCCCAAGGCCCTCTTTGCATTGCGGGAAGGCCTGATTGATGTCCCCCATGGAGATCCTCAACACCATGATCATTGTCCTGTACCTGGCGGGCATGCTCGGTATCGGGCTGTTCAGCTTCCGGCGCATCAGGTCCTTGAGCAGCTTCTATGTCTTTGACAGGAAGGGCGGCACTGTCCAGATTACCGGCTCGCTCTTGGCAACCATTGTCGGAGGGTCCAGCACCCTGGGCATAGCAGGGCTCGGGTTCTCCAGGGGCCTCGTGGGTGCATGGTGGATGCTCGTGGGTGCTGCAGGGCTCTTGGTCCTGTCTTTCTGGCTCTCGGAGAAGGTGCGTTCGCTTGAGGTCTACACCCTGCCCGAGATCCTGAAAGCCCAGTACAACAGCGAGACCGCCATGATCATTTCTTCGGTCCTCATTGCAGCTGCCTGGATCGCGGTCATTGCAGCCCAGATCATCGCGGCGGGGAAGATCCTCACCGCACTGTGGCAATTCGATCTCCAGTCAACCATGGTGGCGGTGGGAGGCGTTACAATCGTCTACACCGCCCTGGGCGGTCAATGCTCCATTATCAAAACAGACCTCATCCAGTCCGTGATCATCCTTGCCGGGATCGTGGTCTGCCTCGCCTTCATCGTGGCGGCAACCGGCAATCCATCAGCCATGGCTGCTGCGCTCCCCGCCGAACACTTCTCCTTTCCGGTCTCGCCTGCGTTCACCTTCCGGGATCTTCTGCTCTTTTTTCTTTTCGTCGGCTCGGTCTTCGTGGTAGGTCCCGACATCTTTTCACGCCTGTTCTGTGCACGGACGCCCCGGGTTGCACAGAGGGCGTCTCTCATAACCGCGTGCGCCATGATCCCGCTGGCATTCGCCATCGCCTTCATCGGCATCTCGGCCCGATTTCTGCTTCCGGATATCCCTGCGGAAAACGCCTTCCCCGCTCTGGTCATGCACCTGCTGCCCGCCGGCTTTAATGCCCTGGTCATGGCGGCTCTGCTCGCAGCGGTCATGTCGTCCGCCGATACCTGCATGCTCACGGCAGGCACCATCGTTGTCAATGATGTGCTCCGTCCCGCACTTCCCTTCGAGCTTCCTGAAAAGGCCCTCGTTTTCCTCTCACGGGCAGCCGTATTGGTCATCGGCGTTCTCTCCATGGTTATTGCTCTGAAGATGCAGGGGATCATCGGCTCTTTGCTCCTCGCCTACACCATCTACTCGGGCGGGCTCGTCATCCCGGTTCTTTTCGGGTTCTATTCCGAGCGATTCCGGCTCCGTGCCATCGGTGCGGTCCTCGCAATCGTGTTTGGCGGGGGAACATCCGCCTGGCTCAAGCTTGCCGGGCATGAAGACCTCCTCCTCTTGAGCTTCCCGGTATCAACGGTATTTCTGTTCGCAGGGAGCATGGTCGCCGGAAGGCTCGCCTCGAAGGAACGGAATATCGCATCCATACAGGAGGAATGATTGCTTAGAGGGCTGCAGGAATTCTTCCCTCAAGACTTCCCGGCCACTGTCGTTGCCGGCCCTCGCTGCAGAACCGGACGGTTTTCCTCTGCGAGTTCTCTGGTGAACATTGTTATTTACTCGCGCGATAAATTTCTCTATCATGCCCTTCACTCAAAGTGGACCACGTGGGGGAAAAAGGAATGTCAGGCACAGAAAACAACGAAAAGCAGCTGTCCATGGAAGAGCTCCTTGAAGCATACGAACCCGAGAGCAGGGAAACGCCCCGGGTCGGAAGCAAGCTCAGCGGAAGGATCATCTCCATCGGGAAGGAAAGCGTGTTCGTGGACACCGGCAGCAAGATCGACGGGGTCGTGGACCTCGCCGAGCTGGCGGATCAGAACGGCGATCTCCCCTATCGGGTGGGAGACACCCTGGAACTCTATGTCGTGTCCATGCGGCACGGAGAGATCAGACTCTCCCGGGCCCTGGCGGGCATCGGAGGCGCGGAGCAGCTCAAGGATGCGTACCATCAGGGCCTTCCCGTCGAGGGCCGCATTGCGGATACCTGCAAGGGGGGTTTCAATATAGAGGTCGTCAAGCACCGGGCCTTCTGCCCGATGAGCCAGATCGACACGATCTATGTCGAACACCCGGAAGAATATGTGGGCAAGACCTTTCGCTTTCTGATCACCGAGCTGAGCGAAGGAGGGAAAAACATCGTGGTCTCCCGCCGCACCCTCCTGGAGCAGGAGAAGCAAGAGGCGCGGCAGGCATTTCTCGGTTCTCTCGCAATCGGCAGCATAAGCACGGGCAGGGTGAGCAGGATCATGCCCTACGGGGCCTTTGTGGAGTTGAGTCCCGGCGTGGAAGGGATGGTGCATATCTCCGAGATGAGCTGGTCCCGGCTGGGAACCCCGGAAGAACTCCTGCACACAGGGGACGAGATCACGGTCAAAATCATCGGGATCGAAAAAAACACCTCGGGCGGAAACAGCAAGATCTCCCTGTCCATGAAGCAGGCAGGGGAAAACCCCTGGAACACGGTGGAAGAAAAATACTCTCCGGGGCAAAAGCTCGCGGGCAAGGTCACCCGGTGCATGGACTACGGAGTCTTTGTGGAGATCGAACCCGGTGTCGAGGGCCTGGTCCACATCTCGGAGATGAGCTACACCAAGCGGGTGTCCAGAACCCGTGACGAGGTGGCCCCCGGCGATATCGTCGATATCATGATCAAGGAGATTGATCCGGTAAGCAAAAGGATATCCCTGAGCATGAAGGACGCCGAGGGTGATCCCTGGATTGGGATCGAGGGACGATACCGTGCAGGGCAGCGGGTCCAAGGGGTTATCGAGAAAAAGGAGAAATTCGGCCTCTTCATCAACCTGGAGCCCGGGGTCACGGGACTGCTTCCCAGATCCAGGATCGCGCGCTTCCACGATCCGTCATCCATCGACAAAAAGCAGCCCGGCGAGCCCATTACCGTGGCGATCGAGGCCATTGACACAACCGGGCGCAAGCTCACCCTGGCCCCGGGCGACTCGAGCGACGAGGACGACTGGCAACGCTTTTCGGACAGATCTGGACAACCCGTAAGCTCGCTTGGCGAGAAGCTCCAGCAGGCCCTTAAAAAGAAGAAATGAACAGCACTGGAACCGTCCTGCGGCGAGTATCCGAAGGACCGGCCCAGGCTCGGTCACCAAAGTGTCCAGAGCGGGATTCATGATGTGCGAATCCATCACAGGAGATAAAACGTCTGAAAAAAGACGATGCAAATGCAGAAAAACACCCTCCACACAGCAGCGAAGATAGCTCACAGGCTGGGCGCACGGGACCCGTATTCGGAAGACCATGCCCTGCGGGTTTCCTGGTATGCCCGGAGGCTTGCCAGGAGATTGCGCCTGCCCGAGAACGAGATTGAGGATATCCGAATGGCAGGGCTGCTCCATGACATCGGAAAGATCCGCTTCAGCTCGAAGGTTTTCAGAAATGTGAAAGAGCACCCTTCCAAGTCGATCCTCAAGCAGATCAAAAAACACCCTGAAATGGGCAAGACCATCCTTGAGGGCCAGGGGTTTCCGGCCAAGGTCATCGACTATGTCTACTCCCATCACGAAAGGGAGGACGGAACGGGATACCCGCGAGGGATCACCGGCGGGAACATCCCGCTTGGGGCAAAGATCATCGGCATCGCCGACACCTTTGACGCGCTCATCACCGACAGGCCCTATCAGAAGAGGCGCTCTCTTAAGGAAGCGTTTCTCGTTCTCAGAAAGCTCAGCCTCTCGTCTTTTGACCCGGTGCTCGTCGAGACCTTTATCACGGAGATTACGATAAACGGCCTGTAAAGTCCGGGGGCTCAGCAGCCCGAGGCTGGGCAGATACGCGCAGGTTATTTCAGGGCGTGCCTGAGAAAGGTGATCTGGTCCTCCACAATCTGCTCGAACCGGGGGGGCACATACACATCGAAATGCTCGCACCGGTAGACGATGAGCTTGCTTTGCCGAGCCTTCATGGCAGCCTTGATTGCAGGCCGTACCGGGGTGGTCAGGTCTCCTGAGGCCAGTTGCACCAGCCAGGGAACCGTGAGCCCGGACGCCAGCCTGCCCGGCGAATACAGACCCACGTAGAGAAAGATGCGGGCCGCTATCATCTCGTTGGGCTCGTAGTCTTCAGGATAGAGCCTTCTGGCTCCCTCTTCTGCGCCCGGGGCCGTCATGGCGGCCAGCGTCCCCGGCCGGCCTACGATGGGCACATAATAGGGACTCAGCCGCAGCATCGTGCGGATCAGGTCCCGGCAGGCAGCAGCGCCCAGTCGGAAATTCTGAACCGGCCCCGCAGCCGATGCCGTAGCAATGCC
Organism: Deltaproteobacteria bacterium; assembly: GCA_023230665.1. Lineage (GTDB taxonomy): Bacteria > Desulfobacterota > Desulfomonilia > UBA1062 > UBA1062 > Phosphitivorax. Next base: position 5,395 of record JALNWY010000007.1, on the reverse strand, counting down.
GCTCAGATGGGGCACCTGGGAGATCACTGCAGCGATGCCGCTCTGCTCAAGGGCCACCGGGATCACGTGCCCGCCGCTGAACGACGTGCCCCAGAGAACGATCCTTCCGGGGTCCACCCCATCCATTGCCCGGGCACAATCGATGGCTGCATGCCAGTCCTGGTGCTGCCTGCCGATATCGAGCAACTGTCTGGGTTCGCCTCCGCTGTTGCCGAAGTGGCGGTAATCGAAGACCAGTGCATGATACCCGGCCTCGGCAAAGATTTCTGCATACGCGTCCAGCCGCATCTCTCTGGTGCCGCCGAAACCGTGCCCCAACACGATGCACGGTCTGGCTTCCGCTCCATCCGCCCGGTAAAACCACCCCGCGCAGCGCATCCCTTGCGACATAAACTGAATATCCCGCCTTTCGATCATGGGAGCCCCCTCCTGCATACCGGCCATCAATACAAGCAATTTTTAAGTACTTTTACCAGAACCGCTTGGATTTGCCAAGTGTTGTACCAGGAATTCCACACATGAAAAGGAAGTGGTGATCCGGGATAAGGCTCTGTACAATAAGTAGTATCGTGTCAGGGGAAAATGTGGACGGGAATGCGCGCCACCCGTACGCGGGTCTTTCCGGCAACCGATGCCGGCGGCAGATCGCCGTCCTTGGCCGCGCGGGCCGGCCCCGGCTGCGGGAAAATTACAGCTTGACAGCGCTGCGTACATGCACTACCGACAAAGGAGTATCCGCACCGGATGGCCTTTCTCTGCCCTGCAAGAAACTTTTTTTCTTGCACTGCTTTCATGATGTTTTCAGCCCTGAGGCCAGGGACCATCCCCTTTTTGTCATCCTCTGCCATGTCCGCCGGAGAAGCAATACGAGACCGGGTGTGTATATATGCATCGGATCAAACGACACATCTCTCACGCAAAACAGAGGAAGGTCTTCTTCCATGCACGCAACATGAGGCTGGACAGCCTGAATGCGGGGATCATCCATCTCGATGAAAACCTGCGGAAGCTCCGGGAAAGCCAGATCTTTCTTTCCACGCTCATGAACAACCTTCCCGGCATGGCATACCGGTGCAGAAACGATAAAGACTGGACCATGGAATTCGTCAGCAAGGGCTGTCTGGATCTGACCGGCCACCGGCCCGAGGAGTTGGAGGAAAACCGGGTGCTTTCATATGGGTCCCTGATCCACCCGGATGACAGGGCATCTGTGTGGGAAGAAATCCAGAAGGCCCTGCTCAACCGATGCTCGTTCAGGATCTCCTACCGGATAAAGGCTGCAGACTCTTGTCTGAAATGGGTCTGGGAGCAGGGACAGGGCATCTTTTCGTCCCGGGGCGGCGTGGTGGCGGTTGAAGGTTTTATCGCCGACATCACCGAGCATAAGGAGATCGAAGAACGCCTGCTCAAGAGCGAGCAGCTGCTCGACCAGAAGGTGAAGACTCGAACCAAGGCACTGAGCCAGGTGGTCGAGGAGCTGAAAGAACAGAAGGAAATCCTTCAGACCGTTATCGACCATATTCCCGCCATGCTGATCTTCTCCGATCCCCAGGGCAAGATCAGGCTGATCAACCGGGAGATGGAGCGAGTCTTCGGGTGGTCCCTGGAGGATGCGCGGACCATGGACTTAGTCCCCAGGGTGTTTCCCGACGAACAGATGCGCAAGGCGGTCTCGGACGCCATCCGCGAGGGCCGATCCGATTGGCTCGAGCTGGAAGCAGTGACCCGCTCGGGCGAGACGCATCCCTGCCTGTGGACCCATGTCCGCCTCTCCGACGGATCGGTGATCGGCATCGGGATCGACATCAGCGCCCGCCGGAAGATGGAGCAGGACCTCCAGCGGCTGGCCTTTTCCATTGAACAGGCGGGCGAAGGGATTGTTCTTTTGAGTCCCGACTGGGTGATCGAGTATGTCAATCCGGCCTTCGAGCGCATCAGCGGTTACAGCCGCAGGGAGCTTATCGGCAGGAAGGTTGACTGCATCAAGGAGAACTTTCTTAACGCCCAGAGCCGCGAGGAATTCAACCGGACGCTGGCACAGGGCAGGACTTGGAGCTCTCACCAGAGGCGGCAGAACAAATCCGATGAAATGGTCGAAGCAGATCTCACGGTATCGCCCGTGCGCGACGAGAAGGGACAAACAGTCAACTATGTCTCCGTGGTGCGGGACGTGACACGCGAGATTGCGCTCAGCCGGCGTATGTCCCAGAACCAGAAGCTGGAGGCCATCGGCACCCTGGCGGGCGGGATAGCCCACGACCTGAAGAACATCTTCACCCCTATCGTGCTCAATGCCGAGATCGCGCTGATGGACCTGGAGACCGGTCATCCCGTGTTTTCCCTTATCCGGGAAATACAGGAAGCGGCGAGGATGGGGTCTGATCTCACCAGGCAGATCGTCACCTTCAGCCGCCGGAACCTCAAGGAGAAAACACCGGTTCAGATCACCGCCCTCATCGAGGAGGCCTTGAGCTTTCTCAGGTCGGCCCTGCCCACGACCATCGTAATCCACCCGCGCCTGAGCGCGGGAAACGTCCATGTGCTGGCAGACCCAACCCAGATCAAACAGGTCATGCTCAATCTCGGCAACAATGCGGGCTATGCCATGCGGAAGCACGGCGGCGAGCTCGTGGTTGAGCTCGCCCGGGAAACCCTGAGCGCACAGCAGGCTTCCGGGATTTCTCCGGGCCTCGCCCCAGGCCCCTATGCCCGCATTACGGTGCGCGATACGGGCGAGGGCATTGATGAAGCGGTCATGCAGCGTATCTTTGATCCCTTCTTCACCACCAAAGACAAGACCGAGGGCACGGGAATGGGCCTCTCGGTCGTGCACGGTATCGTACGCGACCATCAGGGCGCTGTCACCGTGCAGAGCGAACCCGGCAGGGGATCCGCCTTCACGGTTTACCTGCCCGAGGTGAAAGGCTCGGCCCCAGGCAAAAACAAGCCCACATCCCGCCCTGCTCGATGAAGATGATCCTGATCAGACCCATGGCGACGGGATTGCAGAGCCGGGCTGCCTGGCTGTTTCATCACCTTCCATCACGATGCCCTGCAAGCCGAGCCTCCCTGAGGAATCATTGCCTGGCCGCCTTCTTCTCCCGTTTGTTTTGATAGAGCAGCTCATCCGCCTTTTTCAGAATTGTTGCCGGGTCTTCGCCCTCCACCATGTCTACCGAGGCGATCCCGTAGCTGAAGGAAACCGGCACCGGGATCTCGGCCAGGGTCAGAGGATGTTCTCCGAAATACTCCTGCATCCGCCGGATGAGGTGCTCCGCCTCCTGGCGAGAGGTCTCGGGCAGGATGATCACGAACTCGTCTCCGGCAAAGCGCGAGACCAGGTCGGTCTGCCGGACCATCCTGCACATGACCGTTGCGGCGTACGCCAGGAGCTCATCACCGTTTTCATGCCCGAGAGTGTCGTTGACCTTCTTGAAGTCGTCCAGGTCGAGAAACACCACACTGAGTAGCCCTTCGTACCTTCTTGCCCTGGCGATCTCCCGGCTCAGTGCCTTTTCCATGGCTCTGCGGTTCTTTAGCCCGGTCAGCGGATCCTGAAAGGCCAGAGCCCTGATCTCTTCATGGGCGGCCACATTGGAAAGGCAGATGGATACCACGAGGCCCAGCTGCTCCAGGAGGCTGGTGTCGGAATCAGGGGAAAACCGCTCCGCGGACATGTCGGCGAAGTTCAGGCTCCCCGCTGTCTGGCCGTCCAGGCTGATGGGCACGACCGCTATGGAATTGAAGCTCTTCCGGAGCCCTTCGGGAACCAGCGCAGCGAAGCGGCCCAGATCGGTGTTCCCGAGCACGGGCCGGTCGCACTCGGGCACCACGAGAGAAAATGCGTGCCAGCCAACGATCTTGAGCTGATTTTCCGGAATGGCGGAGGCGGCATGGGCCTGAATGATCCTGATGGCCCTGCCGGTCTCCACGAGCGTGACCCAGACGTATCCTACGGAGAACTTGTTCATGATGGCCCAGAGCAGCTTGTGAAAGAAATCCCCGAAGTCCAGGATGGAGAGCACGCTCGCCTCCACCTCGAAAAACTTCCGGGCCGTCTCTTCGTTCTCCCTGACCCGGGAGAGCAGGCCCCTGATTTCGCTTTCTGTATAGAACTTCATGCCTGGTTGCCCCGGATAAGAACTATAGACGAATGAAAAAAACTGCGCAATGACAAGAATCTCGTGAAGCGCCCGTGGACTTTTTTTAGGATATCATTTCCTCGCGTTCTGATATGGACGGGAAAATCATCAAGAATGAACGGTGTTTACGGGTTGTATTATTATTTGTCGTATGATTACATGCCTGTCAGATAACGTGTGCATTCTACCGGGACCGGCCCATGGAAGAGAAAAAGACCAGCATTTCACCGATCGTCAAGATGCCGAATATCCCCACCCAGGCGGCGGAGCAGATCATTGACCTGATCAACAGGGGCGTCCTGAAGACGGGCGATCGCCTTCCCTCCGAGCACAATATGACCAGGATGATGGGCATCAGCAGGATCTCGCTGCGCGAGGCCATGAAGCTGCTTGAGGCAAGAGGATATATCGAGCCCCAGTACAAGCGGGGCAAATTTGTGAGGATCCCTGAGGAGGGAGAAAAAACATCCATTGAAGACCTGCTTTCCGTCGATCAGGACAAGATATGGGAGCTGCTTTGCGTCCGGAGAATCCTCGATGCAAAGGCAGCGGCCCTGGCATGCGGATGCGCCACCAGTGAGGAGAAGAAGGCCCTTCGCTCCTTCTGTGCAAAGGCCGCTCAGAGAGGTCTCGCCCGCCGGGTTCCCATCGCCCCGGAGGGCGGGAAGCTCTATGCCCGGTTCTTTGATACGCTCATCGAATCCACCCATAATACGATCTTCATCCAGCTGAGGAAATCCGTCGATACCCTGCTCCTGGGAGCATTCCCCTTCAGCCGCGAGAAACTCTCGACGATCAGGGGGAGTGCAGCCCGCATCATCGAGCAGCTCGGCGCCCTTACCGATGCGATCGAAAGGAATGATCCCCGGGCTGCCGAGGTTGCACTGATCACCCACATCGAATACCTCGAGAAATCCCTCAAAAAGGCGATCGATCATTCGTAGAGCCGATCACGCAAGACAAAAAAATGCCGCGGCCCGAATCGGTGAAGGGCCGCGGCTCAAGCAAGTGAGAAGATACGTGGAACTTATCTTGGTGCAAGGCTTTTTTTAAAGCCTGTTTTTCTCCGGTCTTCCTGATATGCTTTTTTGCCGCCTGCTCACCATGGTTGCGCCCCCCGTTGCCCCCGGCTGCGTCACGGAGCGCAAGCGGGGGGCGCTCCCATCACGAAAAATGATGCTTGGAGAGCAACATGGCCTTGCTCGTCTTCACGCGCCTTTTTGGCGCTCCTCCGTGGGCACTAAAAGGATCTC
>JALNWY010000006.1 GCA_023230665.1 Deltaproteobacteria bacterium | reverse complement strand
CCCTATCGTTATTCTATGCATGGCTGGTCCTCCTCTCTTTGCAGCCTCTGGACTGCGTTAATCTTTTGAGCGTGATTTTATCACAGCTCGCGAGGAAGACCAGCCTTCTCATCCTACCTCTGTTATCTGTCTTCTGACACGCTGCCGACTGATGCTTCCCTTGTGCGCTGTTTTTTCCGGATTTCCGGAAAAAACAGGTCAGGAAAAAAATCCCCTTTTTCTGTTAATTATATTTATTCCATATAATCAAACAGTTGTCGGAAATTTTTATTCTGACTGCACCTGGCCCTGCATTTGCATGAAATAGGCGAATTCTATGGATTTTTATGATTGGATCGGCCTGTTGATGCATTGGGGCGGCAATCGGGAGACAGGGAAGCCGCCCGTGGTTCCGCTGGGAGTTTCCCGGTACGGCAGAGGATATGACAATCCAGAACAAGAACAAGTTTGTCACCCTTTGGACAAAGTATGACGAAGGGATGAGCAAGGGGCTCCCCGATGAGCCTGAAGGGACGGCGCCGGTCGAGGGGGCCGGATCCGGCGCCGTCTTTTCCGGTAAGGCGGACGGATTTGTTCAGGAGTATGTTGACGGGCGTCCAAGCGGTCAAAATCCCGGTGGTGTTGCCCACGGGGTGAAATATGAAGGCGAGTGGAAGGAAATGATGCCGAACGGTCAGGGCAGGATGGCCTGGCCGTCCGGCAAGATCTACATCGGTGAATTCAAGGATGGAAAACCGCATGGCCGCGGCATTGAAACCTATCCCGACGGCTCAACGTACAGTGGTGAATTTGTCGAAGGCAAAAGGGAAGGGCAGGGAACGTTCACTTTCGCCAATGGCGAACGGTACACGGGGGAATGCAAGAACGGCAAGCGGCACGGCCAGGGAACCTATACCTGGCCGGACGGCCAGAAATACATCGGCGAATACAGGGAGGGCAGAGAGCACGGACAGGGATCCCATATTTTCCCCGACGGTCGGAAATATATCGGCGAATTCATTGACGGGATGCCCGACGGGCAAGGAATCGAAATCTATCCGGGCGGATCCCGGTATGCCGGCGAATACAGGCAGGGCAAGCGGCACGGCCAGGGAACCTACATCAGCCCTGACGGCCGTAAATACATCGGTGGATTCAGGGAAGGGAAACCGCATGGCCCGGGAACGGAAATTTATTCCGATGGTTCAAAATATGTCGGTGAGTTCGTCGACGGCAAACGGGAGGGACAGGGAACATTCACCTTTGCCAATGGGGAGAAATACGCAGGGCAATACCAAAACGGCAAAAGGCACGGCCAGGGCACCTACACCTGGCCCGACGGCCGGCAGTACACCGGCGAATGGCGGGAGGGCAGGAGACACGGCCAGGGAGCAATGACCTGCCCGGACGGCTCGATATACAGCGGCACCTGGAAGGATGGCGAAAAGTCCGGCCAGGGCACCTGCACCTGGCCCGACGGCCGCAAGTACATGGGGGAATACCGGGAGGGCAGAGAGCACGGCCAGGGATCCCTTATCTTTCCCGACGGCCGGAAATATATCGGTGAATTCAGGGAGGGAATTCCCAGCGGTCAGGGAATCGAGATCTTTCCCGACGGCCGGAAATATATCGGTGAGTTCCGGGGCGGCAAGCCCCACGGCCAGGGGACGGAAACCTGGCCTGACGGTTCCAGATATGTCGGCGAATTCGTGGACGGGAGAAGAGAGGGGCAGGGAATGTGCACGTTCGCCAACGGGGAAAAATATGTAGGGGAATACAAGAACGGCAGGCGCCACGGCCGGGGCATCCAAACCTGGCCGAACGGCGAACAGTACACCGGCGAATGGCGGGACGGCAAGGAAAACGGCCAGGGCACCCATGTCTGGCCCGACGGCAGTAAATATTCAGGTGAATTCAAGGATGGGGAAATGCTTGGCCGCCGTGCCGGGCGCCCCGGGCAGTGATGTTCCCTGGTAAACCCGGAGTGACGGACGGAAGAAGGATGACGCCAGGCGAACCTGACCCTGAAAAAGCGATTGGTTTTATTCAGAATTGCATAAGCAAACGCCTTCGCAGAGAGCTCCCCGCCATTTCATCCGGGAGGATGCACCCCGAAGAGGAGCGGCAGAACGGATTGTCTGATGAACAGGAAACGGGAAACCCCTCTGGAGGCGGAAAAAGCACCGTTGGAACGGAGCAGGGAAATGCCGGGGGGAAAGGGATTGAAATCCTTCCCGGCTCCAAAAAACAGGCAGGCAAATCGGCGGCCGCAATACCGCTGACAGAACCACACATTTTCCCGGACGGCGAAAAATACCAAGGCGGATGGAAAAACGGAAGAAAGCACGGCTGGGGCACTTCCAATTATCCGGATGGGCGGCGGTATACCGGTGAATTTCATGAGGGACTGCGGCACGGCCGGGGCATCATGACCTACCGCGGCGGGGCCAAATATGCCGGCGAATGGAAAGCGGGCAAAAAGCATGGGCACGGGAATGGATTGTACGCGGATGGGTCAACGTTTGCCGGCCAATGGAAGGATGGCAGGGAAGATGGCCAGGGAATATATACCTGGCCCAACGGCCAGAAGTATGTCGGTGAATGGAAGGACGGGATGCAGCATGGTTTCGGCATCATGACTTCCCCGCAAGGCCAGAAGTACGAAGGCGAATGGAAGTACGGCAGGGAAAACGGTCAGGGAACTTTCACCTTTGCCGACGGCACCAGATATGTTGGAGAGTTCAAGGACGGGAAACAGCACGGTTATGGTGTTGAAGTCCGCCCGGGGGACGAGGTTCGGGTCGGGTACTGGTCAGACGACCGGTATATCGGCAAGGAAAAGTCGAAGGAGTCCGGCGGTGAATCCTGAAGAGAATCTCGTGCAGGCGGCCGTTCGTCTGCTTTCCGGATGCTCAGGCCCTGAATTGAACCGCATCCGGAAAAGCGATTCCAAACTCGAAATTTTCGGACTTCTCCGAATGCCTGCACCACTTCACTTCACCAAACCCGGAAATATTGTGAGATGAAATATTGTCCGCCTTGAAGCCGACGATGGAGCCCGGGGTGAACTCCCAGGGGCTCTCTATGCGCAGGCCGCCGCGGCTGATGTCAAGGGTCTTTGCCTTGAAGTAGGTAATTCTGGAGGCTTTTGTATTTGGGTTGCATACAAATAATTTTAAATAGACATGCTGGACAAAACGAGGATATCTGCGGCGCTCGTTCACAACTGCATCATTATTTTTCATGTGTTCATTGCCATTGAAAAGTAAAGACAATTTGCTGGCCCGATGATTCTATCAAAGATGATAAATATTCTTTTGTCAAGGCGGGAAAGCTTCTCAAGCCTGGAATGGATATGACTGGAAACCGGCTTTCTGCCTGAGTCTTGGGGCGGCCTGTCTGTTTCCGGATGAAACAGGAAAAATTGCATTTCTTTTTTGGCAAAGCAGGATATTGCCGGACCAGAGGACGATCTTGGGGAAAGTGCAGTCTCCACCAATATGGGCGGCCGTCTTTCTTGTAACTTTTGTTGCAGGGAACCGTATTACAAATTGAGGAGAAACTCTGTGAAGGCAAAGTGATGAACTGGTAGTGTCGAGGGCAAGCCATGCCGGTAAAGATGCAGGTGAAGATGAAGATGAGGAGCGTCTTGACGGATGAGATTATAGAGGTTCGTCCAACCATCGACCACGCGGATTCCTTGTACCAGTCGGCGGTATGGGTCGATGAGGAAAACAATGCCTACGGGCCATGCAGGTTCGGCGTTCCTTTGGGGTTTGAACTGATCGAAATCACCGGCATGGGCAGCATGACTCCCGAGAGAGCCGCGAGGAGGCCCCCCGGGCCGGCGGGAAGGGGAGGATATCTGCAGCAGCGGGGAACAGGGAATAATGGTCAGTAAAAAAATTATCTACACATGTGCCAGATGTTTGAATCTGACCGCCTGGAGCGAAAACCGTGCCTCGCAACGCAAATGGTGGTTCACAGACAAGAACGGCAACCTTCTTCACAATAAGGATGAAGGTTTGACGGACGGCGAGGCGCTGCAGTGGCTGCTGGAGGAAAACACCAAGGGAATGGAACGGATACGGGAGAAACTGAAAAAATTCGACGAAAATTGACGAGCCCCATCCCGGGAAGCTGCAGTCCCTGCTGACGTGGGGCGGGACTTCTTAACCGGTTTCCCCGTCAGTCAGGCACCGTTTACGGACGGCCTGATTCGATTTTTCTCGTGCCCCGAGGCTGTGTGTCGCCTGATGCCCCGGCGCCCGACGCAGAAGCAAGATGCCGCTCTCCCCAATCCGTGCCCAGGTTTAGTTCATCTTTACGATCCATGCCCTGTATTGCCGCGGATCGATCTCTTCGACGCTGAGCGGTTTTACCGGAGAGTACGAAACCCACTGCAGGTCATCCGCCTGCTCGAAGGTCTCGGAGGGCAGGGTGTAGAGGTAGCCTTTTCTGTCCCATTCAACATCGGTGCTTTGAAGAAGGATGCGCGGCGGATTTGTTTCCGTGTCTACGGAGAACACCGCATCATCTGCTGTGGGCACAAACGCAAAGGCAAAAGCGATTGCCCATTCCCAGACCGAGACGGCATAGACCGCTTTCCGGCAATCCGCCTCTCCGCCCAGTCCGATCGCCTGGCGCGGTTCGAGAATCTCCAGGCGATGCCGGCTCCCGTGGTACAGATATCCAGGTTTGTCCACTTTTCTTACTCGGTCCACTGCGGGTTCCATACGATCTCCCAGAGATGGCCGTCCGGGTCCTGAAAATAACCGGCATAGCCTCCCCAAAAGGTGTCGTGCGCGGGTTTGACGACCACGGCCCCGGCCGTGGCGGCCTGGTCCATGACCGCGTCAACTTCATCTCTGGAAGAAACGTTGTGGCCAAGGGTAAATTCCGTCGGGCTCGGCGGGCCGGCGGCAAGGCCGGTATCGTGGGCAATGCTCGGGCGGGGCCAGAGAGCAAGCCGCAAGCCGGCCTGGAGGTTGATGAACACCACGGCGCCGTGTTCAAATTCCTGGCCGATGATTCCCTCGGTTGCCAATCCGAGACCGTCGCGATAGAAGCGCAGTGACCGTTCCAGGTCGTCCACGCCGATGGTGATAACCGTTATCCTCGGTTTCATCCGAACCTCCTTGGAAAGGGTCCGCCGCCCGGCACAATTGGGGAGCACTGAATGTGCAGGGTTAGGACGTTGCACTCTGCACTCATTATCTTCGTTTTTCGCATCATAAAGGAAAATGTTCAAGCCGTAATTGTATTTTGCCCTCCGCTTGATGATTGTTTGCTGGGGTCATGCAGGCAGAGACCCCGGCTCCCTCGGCAAAAATGTATTGCACGCCAGGGGAAAAATTGTCATTTCTCCCTGGGGTAGAAATAACGAAAGAGCAGTACAATGGTTAAAGTTATTCTCCTGATAATTCTGTTCTGCGTATCGCCGGCTCGCGTATGCGGTTCAGACAAGATCGACCCCGACAGCCTGATCCGCAAAATGGAGGCCGCCTACGATAAATTGATCGATTATCAGGCAAATCTTGAAATTCGCCAGTACGCCGATGATGGTTCTCTGGAAGAAAAAAAGCTGCGGTATACCTATAAAAAACCAGGGGCAATCCGCCTCGATTTCGAGCGGCCCCATGCGGGAATGGCAGTCGTCTATCCCGACCGTGAGGGGAAGGTGGCCATCCGCCCTTTGAGATGGCTGCCGTTTTTCATTCTCCGCAAAGATCTTCGCGACCCTGGAACGCAGGTTTCCAGAGGCCAGCAGATAAATCAGACCGATTTGGGCCTGCTGATCCGAAATATCGGCCATAGCGTCAAAGAGGGACGCAAAGGGCCGGTTTCGGTCTCCTTGCAAGAAAATCAGGTCATCATCACGGTATTGGCGGAGAATCATTTTCGGCGGAACATCACAACCCGGTACTCTTTCTTCATTGACACAACACTATGGCTTCCCGAAATGGTGGAAGAGTGCGATTTCGAAGGTCGACAAGAACGGGTGATTGTTTTTCATGATCTCAAGGTGAACCTCGGAATCGCTGACCCATTTTTTCATCTGGATTGATGCCATGGCGCGGCACAGGATCAAATTGTCAATATTTTGAAAATATTTTTGCACTGCACGTACAAGGAAGAAAACCTGATCATTGTGTGCGTCTTGTACATTTTACGCTCACGCCAAAAAATTTCAGACCAGTGATTTTCAATCCATCCGCCGCACCCTAAAGGGTGCAAAACTGCTCCTGATTGACGTATTTCTTCGCCGTTTCCGGAACAGGTCCGTCTTCCGCCTCAAGCACCGATAAGACATTATCAATGTACTGGACACCGGTTTTCCATGCCATGGTGGGTCTTGCCGGCAAAGAATAATCGCCGGGATTTTTTTTTTACAGAAACTATAAAAAAGTAACTTGTTGTCATCGTCATTTTTTGATAAACAGCATGTCTCAATTTTGAGGATTGTGGGGATTGACAGAAAACCGCCTGTTTTTCCGGCCGGAGAGTCCGCGATGGGACCGGCAGGGTTTATACGGCATTGTTATTTTTGATGGTTTGGAGCATGCAACTGGCAAAGGATCGGATCGAGACCGTGGATTTTCCGCTTGAGTCGACGGCACTTGCGGCAAAGGCAAAACTGGAGCATCTCAGGCAGACGTTATTGCCCGATCAGGCCCAGGAGTATGTCGAATATTCACTGTATGAACGGGGTGGATTTTTTTTCGTGCTCGAGGAGGTGGAAAAGGCCATAGAGCAAATTGAGGCATATTGCGCCGCGGTGCAGAGCCGGTTGCGGGAGGGGGGGCGGCAATGAACGAAACGGAATTTCACCGCAACCTGTCCGGGGCCGAGATATTGATTCGCCTGTCCGAAGATCCTTCCTTCTTCGAGGGATACCGCCGCGGATTGCGCAGGTATTATCACGGCGATTCTTTCGTTAGCCGGGAGGAACACGAGTCATTGATGGCGCTTGCCGATAATGCCGGGGATGAACAGGGCAGGGCTAAAGGGGAAGGATACCGGCTGGGCCTGTCGGGAACCGCTATCACCGATATTATTGAAAGAATGACGGCATAACCTTTTTCCGGGCCGGCAATGTCAAGGGTGTGGACTGCGGTTCGCGCCCTTTTTTTATGGTGCGGTCTTCGTTTCTGAACCTGAAGCTCTGGACATGGTGGTAAGAAACATTTACTGTGGGGCTGTACCTGCAATTTGTCATTACCGCCAATCCTCGGCAAAGTATTGCCGACGCCGGGCAAAGCTGTTATTTCAACTATTCGTGAATTGGTAACATTGTCCAGGTATCCCTCCCTTCAGGCAGCAAAGCAAATGCACGGGCAAGATTGAAATCTGACCATGGTCCACGTCCGGGGTTTGCATGTTCGCCAAAATGCTCCGTTTCATAAAATATTTGTATCTTCGCTTTATCCGCCTGAAAGGCGATCCCTTGTCGCTTGCAAAAGGGATCGCCATCGGTGTTTTTGTTGGACAGACACCAACTATTCCCTTCCAAACGGTAATCTCCTTGTCCCTGGCTTTGCTCTTTCGTGCAGCAAAAATCCCGGCTTTGCTTTCAAGCATGCTCACCACCCCGTTCACCTACTTTGCGTCCTGGAAGATCGGTAATTGGTTGACGCCCTGGGATATTTCCTGGGATAGAATTGCAGCGGCGAGGAGTATCGTCCGTTCAGAGGCCGGTTTGGCTGAAAAGCTTGCCGAGTTCGGCAAACTGGGGCAGGAAACCATCATTGCCATGCTGCTGGGCGGTTTTGTTTGGGCAGCGCCGTTCGCGATTATCAGTTTTATCGCTTCCTATTATTTTTTTGTCGCCGTGCGAAACAAACGCTTGAAGAAACATACTCTTTTTCCAGAATAAACAGGTGCAATGTCTCTGTCTGCAGCCGGAAATTCGCACAAAAAACATCATGCCATTCCGCCTGCTGCGGTAAGGCTTTTTACCAGAGCCCCCCGCAATTTTCCGCAGCCGAAAAAAGCTCGGCCCTGTACGTCTTACAACAGCAGGGAACCTGTTCGGGGCATCGCCGCCGATGGGGAAAGGACAAGCACACATCGGCCGGGGCCGATTCCGGACTGGAGTGGAGGGGGACCTGCCGCCGTCCATCCCTTGTTGGGCCGGAGAAGATGTTGACAGGGCGAGTTGATCTTCGTGAATCTTATCGTTTTCGAAGAGCTAATCCCAAAACAGCGAGATTTCCGATTCCCAGCACATTCACATATCTCGGTTTTCTCCCGAATACCTTCTTCAATATATTTTGTTTCAGCAACCGAAAGCCGATCCGGGCATACGTAATCCTGCAATCCGGATAAGGGCTGTTCAGATCGGTGAGGACATTTACCGGATGAATTGTCCTGTCCGAATACAGCAGGCTGAATTGTTGCTTCATTACAGACATTAATCGCTCATAGCCGTGAACCGTAAGCTGGGTATCAGACCTGGGATCGAGACCCAAATCGCAGGTAATCAGGCAGAGTCCTCCAGGTTTTAATACTCTTGCCATCTCCCGGACCGTATTTTCAAAATCGGGAATATGCTCCAATACACTGATGCAATAAACGACATCACACTCGCAATCGGCAAAAGGCAGTTTTTCCTTGTTAATCAGTCTGAAATGAACGTCCCCCGGTGCACACGGAATATTCTCGCGGGCGCGTAATATATCCTTCTCGCAGACAGGATCGATATCAGTACAAACCACCTGACAACCTAATCTGGCCAATGAAAATGGGAAGAAGGTGACTCCGCTGCCCACGTCTATAACGAGAGGACGGGAACCTTCAGCCAAATCTTTGACCATTCGGGCAAGATGAGAGTAAACATAGGGATACTCCCAGACTCTGCTCCAGCAATGCAACGGATCATTCGGCAACTCATATTCTTTGCTGCGGAATTTTTCCTCTTTTTCAAGAAATTCAGACTGCTGACTTTCGAGCACGGAAAAAATATACCGGCATTCAGGGGCTTGCAGGTCACTTAACGCAGCCAAGCCTGATCTGTTAAAAATACCTTCAGTTTTCTGATTGTTCATTTTTGTGTTCTATCTTCCTGATCTACCGTTATGTTCCTTCGTAAGGAACAAAGTATAGCCCGGTATTTGTGCAGAAGCCAACCTTATTATTGCCATTACAAACATCAAATTGAAAACTCTCCCTCTCAAATTCAGGTTTGCCGGCCAGGAGTGCGTCTATGTTGAGATTACCATGCATAATTACGACAAAACTTGACTTTTTTTTTCCTGTATTGATACCCTAAAACAGTTGTTCATTGTAACCGGGCCTGTTTGCCTTTGTCGGCGAGGACATTTTGCAGGGGCCTCTGTCATTGGGTATTGCAAGCATGTTGACCTGGATACGTGGTTATTGCGCCATGACAGGGGGGCCGGGTTTCTGGGCGATAGTGTTTTCGGCAAGAATGTTTTTGTGGCCATAGGCCACGACCCCGCGGGGACGATACTCAGATCAGATGATGGCGAGACCTGGGAGCAAGCGGCCTCAGGCTCAACAGCCCTGCTCTCTGGCGCTGCCTAAGGGAAAGAAATGTTCATCGTCACCGGCTCCGGGGGTGAGATATTATCTTCAGAAGATGGTTCGACATGGGAGCGGCAAGGGGCAGGAGTAACAGGCTCTACTCTGTCCTGCGCTGCGTACGGCGGCGGCTTGTTTCTGGCAGGTGGTTCAGGGGGAAAAGTCGTAAAATCCACGGACGGGATCAACTGGTCCGAATACGCAACCCCCACCAGCGCATGGCTTTATGGAATGGAATACGGGGTCGGACTCTTTGTTGCCGTTGGCGGTGCAGGTACGATCCTGACTTCCCCGGACGGTGAAGTGTGGACTGAACACGACTCAGGTGTCAGCGATGATTTGTCGTCCGTGGCGTATGGCAATCTGCTGTATGTTGCCGTGGGGAAAAATGGAGTCATCCTTGTCAGCAGGGATGGAACGACGTGGATGTCCAAGGATTCGGGAGTAACTGCAAACCTTTCCGGCATCCATTTCGCCTACGGCCATTTCGTCATAGTCGGGGATGGCGGAGCGATACTGTATTCCGGTGATGGCGCCGAGTGGACCAGGCTCGAATCCGGGACAAGCACGAACCTGGTTGAAATCACCGCCAGCAATTATTCCTTTATCGCCGTCGGCGCTTCGCAGCAGATATATCAAGCCCCTGCAGATGGAATGAACCTGCCGCTGATGATTGTTCCTGTTGTCAACTGACGGACAGGCCATAAGGAGGAAAATGCGGTGCGGGAACAGAGGCGTTATAAGCGTATTCATTTCGAGCGCCAGGTTCAGATGGATTTCTTTACCGAGATGTATAATGAATGCCAGATAAAAAATATCTCGTTGAGCGGGATGTTTGTGGTTGGAGAATTTCCCCACAATGTTGACGACCAGTGTTATGTACGTCTCACTCAGAAAGGGAGGAATGTGCATCTGACATTGGAGGCGTTGGCTAAAGTTGTGCGTCAGGAAGATGAAGGCATTGCTCTCCATTTTACTGCAATGTCTTTTGAAAGTCTGTTGTCGCTGGAAATGATTTTACTGCATCAGGCAAGAGAAGGATCAGCGGAGAATGGATTGAAACTGCCTGAAAACCTTCCATTTGAAATCAATGAAGAAACATCCCGTTTTCCTGATAAGTATAACCCGTTTTTGAAGGGGAACGAGTAATCCCTTGTCAATGTTTTGGCGAGGATGACTCGAAACATACCAGATTCAGGCCTGCAGTGTATTGCGGAAGACCGTTGATGAAAGATTACCTGCCTTTCCAGCCAATTATCCGGCAAAAAGGATTTTTGAGCATGCATTAAACAATCAGAGCCCATCATGAAGAAAAAAGAAGAACAGTTCCGGGACGCAATATTCATAATTGTCAACGAGGATTCATGCCCCCTGTATAAAGCGGGTGATGAAATAAAGGTTGAAAATTATGGACTTTCTCTGTCAGATTTCAAGCCCGGCTGTCTTTACCTTGCCCGGAAAATAGCATCCATTGTCGGCTCCAGGGAAATTTTCAAGGGATTTCCACAAGGCTCTGTCCAGAAAACCAGGTGGGATTGCGGCGGCTGCGAAGGGTTAATCCATTTCGAGTACAAAAAGGATAAGGATTTTTCCACGCTGCAGATGAAGCTGCTCGAAGAAGCTGAAGCAAAGCGCCGGAAACAGCATCTTCAAAAGTACTTCGGGGTTCTCCGTAAAATCAAATTATTTGATCCTCTCGAAGACGATGCCCTGGCGGACATTACCCTGCTCCTCGACTTCAAGACCATTCCTTTTGGCAAGCTGGTCGTCAAGAAAGGATCTCCCGGCACCAATTTTTTCATAATATTGGAGGGCCAGGTCGAGGTGAGAACGGACAGCGGCTCTCAACTGGCCGTCCTTGGGGAAGGGGAGATGTTCGGAGAAATCAGCCTGCTTTCGGCGCAGCCGTTTTCGCACACGATTGTTTCCCTCAACACCGTGAAGCTGGCCCTGCTCAGCATAAAGAATTTTAAAGAAATTCTGAAAAAATATCCGGTGCTGCAGATGTTTTTGTTCAAGCTGCTGGTAGACCGCGCCCAGGAAATGACGTTCAAATCGGGGAATATTGCCTCGGGCATGACCGGCGAACTTTCCGAAATATCGCCCGTTGACCTGTTCCAGTTGATTAATGCCGCCCGGAAAACAGGGACCATGGACATTACTCCGGAAAAAGGGCGAGGAATGGTCTTTTTCAGGGAGGGCGAAATTGTCTACGCCGGTTACCAGAAGTTGCGCAAAAAGGAAGCCGTTTACGCAATCATGGGGCTGAAGAGCGGACATTTCAGCTACATCAAAGGGATTCCCGATGTCCTCGGCAACGCGCCTCCCCTTGGAGATTTCATGGGATTGATGATGGAAGGAGTGCAGAGCATAGATGAAAATCAGTGAAGTTTCCCCGAAAACCAAGCCAATGGATGTGCAGTCTTTCCCGGCATGTATTTCCTCGCATAAGCCGCATATCATTCCGCGACTCTCTACACACTTCTCACGTTCGGTTCCGGTTGCGAACAATTCACGTCACATCTGAGGCGTTCCCGCAGTTCCGGTTCATACTATATCCCTGCCGGTTGTGGTTGCCATCAGGCGCCCATGCTTGACGCCCTTGGTTCCGATCATCTCTTCCGCCAACTGCTTGATCTTCCCTGCCTTACCCTTGATAACCACCACCTCCAAGCAATGATGGGCGTCCAAATGGACATGAAGGGCGGAAACAATTTCCTGGTGATGGGAGTGCTGGTGCTCAATAAGTTTATCAGATAGTTCTCTGGTGTGGTGGTCATAGAGCAAGGAAACGGCGCCTACGGCCTCTTCGTCTTCGTGCGACCACTGCTCTTCCACCAGGGCATTGCGGATCAGATCCCGGACGGCCTCGGAGCGGTTGCTGTATCCCTTGACCTCAATGAGTTTGTCAAAGCGTTCCAGCAATTGGACATCCATGGAAACCGAGAAACGAACAAGCTCAGCCATATTTCCTCCTTGTCGGTATCGTGCCTGTGAATAACCATTGGGGAGAATCATACCCCGACCCAACAGATTATGCACATATACCATTCAAGGCCCAATCCATAAAGAACAGCGTGGGGAGAAATCAAGTCCGCGTCGCAGGGAGATTTCTCCGGGCAGTCGACAGGACGGCATTGTTCTTCGCACAGCCGGTATATTGCCGATGACTGGTGGCAATCATATTTTCTTCAATAAAGTGTTGACGGCTGACCGTGACAGTGCTAATGGTAATACAAATCAGCAATTCGTAACATTTCGTTCCCGTTAAATGATTTTATGCAAAATTTACTAAGAGGAACCCATGCTTCCGAAGCACATTCTGTTCCAGGCCGTTGGCCTGACCTGTCTGTTGGGACTGTCGGCAACCGGGCACGCCCATTTCGGGGCAGTCATTCCCTCGGATGACATCATCAGCCAGGAAGACGGCAGAAAGATTGAAATCGCCGTCAAATTCATTCATCCAATGGAACGCCATTATATGCATATGGCAAAGCCGAAGCAGTTCGGCGTTCTCCAGGCAGGCCGGAAAACCGACCTGCTCCCCGCCCTGACCGGGACAAAAGGGAAGGCTCCTGACCAGAATGAAGATTTTACTGCCTGGAAAACAGAATATGAGATAAAACGGCCGGGCGACTACACCTTCTACGTGGAGCCGGCTCCGTACTGGGAGCCGGCGGAAGATGCGTTCATCGTTCATTACACCAAAGTCTGTGTCAACGCCTTCGGACTGGAGGCAGGATGGGATGAAGCCGTCGGCCTGGAAACCGAGATCATCCCCCTGACCAGGCCATACGGCCTGTGGACCGGCAATCTTTTCACCGGGCAGGTCCTGGTCAATGGCAAGCCGGCGGCAGGAGCCGAAGTTGAGGTTGAATATTTGAACGAATCGCCGGGCAACCCTTCAATCGTCGTACCGCCCGGCGACCCCTTCGTCACCCAGGTGGTCAAGGCGGATGCCAACGGAATTTTTTCCTATGCCATGCCCAGGGCAGGGTGGTGGGGATTTGCCGCCCTCAGTGAAGCGGAGTGGAAACTGGAACGGGACGGGGTTGAAAAAGCGGTTGAGATCGGTGCGGTCTACTGGGTCCATGCAACCGATATGAAGTAGTTAATAATGTATTCTTGCCGGCGGAGGCTCCTCTTCTGCCGGCAATTGCAAAGGAATCCTCATGCGCAATCACCTGTCCATATTCCTGTGGGCACTTGCATTTTTTCTTGGCACCGTACATGTCGCCCTTGCCCACAAGGTCAACATTTTTGCCTACGTCGAAGGAAACACGGTCTTTACGGAAAGCTATTTCCCTGATGGAAAGCCGGTTGAGGGGGGCGTGGTCGAAGTTCAGGACCAAAAGGGCGTTACCCTTGTGGAGGGAAAAACCGATGAAAAAGGCCTGTTTCATTTTCCCCTGCCGAAAAAGGAAGATCTGACCATCATTTTAAACGCCTCGATGGGCCATAAAAACACCTTTCTGCTGAAAGGATCGGAGATGTAACAGCCTTATGCAGAAGAACTTCCGGGCCCCGGTTCCCTGTTTTCTTGTTTTTTTCACCATTATCTTCCTTTTTCATGCACCGATGCCTCTGGCCGGGGCGGATGAAGGAACACCGGAAGCAGTGCATGACGCGATTGCGGCAAGCTCCGAGGACCCGGAAAATTGCCGTGAAGTCATGGCCCTGTTGAAGGAACATGAAGCCAGGCTCACCCGGGAGTTGAGGACAATCAAAAGGGAGATCGCCGCCCTGAACCAGGCTGTCGAGGAACCGGGGGTAAGAGATGCCGTTGCCGGGATCGGCTATATTCTCGGCCTTTTCGGGATAGCGGCCTTCATGGCCTCCCGCAGAAAAAACCGCAATCCCGAAAAGTGAGCCATGCATATATCCGACGGAGTCCTTCCCACCACCATTTCCCTGGCCGCTTATGCCGCAACCGCGCTGGGAGCAGGTCTGAGCCTGAAAAGGATCAGACAGGAGGATCTGCCGAAAATCGCCGTTGTCACCTCTTCCTTTTTTGTGGCCTCCCTCATCCACCTGCCGCTGGGACCAACCAGCGTCCACCTGCTGATGCCCGGCATCGTCGGGGCGCTTCTCGGGTCCGCCGCTTTTCTGAGCATTGCCGTGGGACTTTTTCTGCAAAGCATCCTTTTCCAGTTCGGCGGTCTCACCGCCCTGGGGGCCAATGCCATCATGATGGGCCTGCCCGCCCTGTTCTGCGGTTTTCTTTTTCAGGCGATCCGCGGCACCACCCTCCTGCGCAATACCATTGCCGGCGCCCTGGCAGGCGGCCTGGGCATTCTGCTTGCCGCCGCTCTTCTCGCCGCCTTTCTCTATACCAGCGGCGAAGACTTTATCGGGGTGGCGAAGCTTGCCCTGGCCGCCCATATCCCTGTGATACTCATTGAAGCGGCTGTTTCCGCCTTCACGGTCTCTTTTATTTTCCGGGTCAAGCCTGAACTGCTTCACTCGGTTCTGCGGTAGTCCTGCATTTGGAGCACCCATCCAATCAATGCCATGACTGAAACCCTTCCCGAATCCACGATCTCCATCCATCTCTCGGGCATGGCATTGATTCTGCCGGCATCCCTGGTGGTTCTGTCAGTGGCGATCCTGCTGGCCGTTCTCTTTCTGAAGAAAAAGAAGACTCCCAGCAAAGGTCCATCGGACTGGTCCATCCCCACCCTCGACAAGCATGCCGATCGCGATTCTTTCTTTCATAACTGGAATCCGGCGGTGAAAGTCGCCGCGCTTCTCCTGTACTGCTTTCTGGTCGTCTCCCTCAAGACCCTTGTCTGCAGCGCCGCCGCCCTCATGATCTCGATCCTTGCCGTGTATTCCAGCAGACTTCCTGGCGGCGCAGCCTGCAGCGTCTTGCCGCAATGTCCGGTTTTCTGATCATGTTTCTCCTGGTGCTCCCTTTTACCAGCAGGGAACAGCCGGGGGAAATTCTCCTTATCTTCCCCCTGTTGCCCGGCTTCCCCTTTCACCTGAACGGGTTCCTCCTTGCCCTGACCATTGTCGTCAAGGCCTGCGCCATAGCCCTGCTGATGGAACCGATGCTCGCTACTTCCTCCCTTTCCGCGACCCTGCACGGCTTCTCCCGCATCGGGATTCCTTCCCCCATCATCCAGATGATCCTGCTCAGCCATCGCTACATCTTCGTCTTCCATCAAGAGCTCCTCCGCATGCTGCGCAGCATGAGGGTTCGCGGTTTTACCGCCAGGACGGACATCCTGACCATGAAAACCATGGGCAATTTCTTCGGGATGCTGTTCATCAATTCCTATGACCGCACCCAGAAAGTCTACGAGGCTATGCTCTGCCGCGGATATAGGGGGAATTTTCCAGCCTTTCACACCCTGGAAATCAATGGAAAGGATTTGGCCAAAGGGGGGATGTGGATTATGATCGGTTTCATTCTTCTCTTCATTGAGCTGATGCCCTCCTTCCCTTCACCGTGAGTGCTCCAGCGCAACTTTCACCCTTTCGGTCTGAACCCTTTATGCATCTCGCCGACAACGGTTATCACGGATACGGCCCTGCCGCCGGCGAACTTCTTTTTCAGGTAGAGGGCCTGTCTTTTGTCTATCCCGATGGAAATCAGGCCCTTGCCGACATAGCCTTTTCCATTGGCAAGGGGGATCGCCTTGCCCTGGTCGGCAAAAACGGTTCCGGCAAATCGACCCTGGTCAAACTTCTCAACGGCCTGCTGCCGCTGCAGAAAGGCTCCATCCGTTACCGGGGAAGGGAAACCGGCCCGTCCTTCCAGCCGGTCCCGCGCCAGGAAACAGGCATCCTCTTTCAAGACCCTGAAAACCATCTCTTCTGCAACACCGTCTTTGAAAATGTGGCATTTGGTCCGATGAATCAGGGGTGCTCGCGCGATGAAGTGGAAGAGCTTGTCCGGGGATGCCTCGAAACCGTCGGCTTGGAAAAACTGATGTATAAACCCGCCCATCTTCTCAGTTACGGCCAGAAAAAAAGGGCGGCCCTGGCCTCCATTCTGGCCATGAAACCCGAAGTCCTGATCCTTGACGAGCCGACTGCCAATCTTGACCCCAGGCAGGAAAGGATTCTGCAGGAACTGCTGGCCGGATTTCCGGGCACCCTCATCATCATCGACCACGACCTGCTCTTTCTGTACGATATCTGCGACCGGGCCATTGTCCTTGCGGACGGCAGGGTCCATCATGACTTCAGCATCAGGGAACTGGTGTCCAGCCAGGATTCCCTGAAGGAACACGGGCTCGATTTCACCTTTCGCTTTGCCTGTTGCGGGGGAAGGCATGAAAACACACCGATAGTACCGCACCATCATCATCATCTCTCCCATGACCACGGCCGCAACGGGGTGCACGTCCCTGCCGTTGCCCGGGAGCCGATCCTCGAACTGCAGCATTTCAGTTACCAGTACCCCGACGGGACCACAGGGGTCAGCGACATCAACCTGGCCGTTTATCCGGGCGAGACACTGGCCATCGTCGGCGAAAACGGCGCCGGCAAATCAACCATTGCCAAATGCCTGCTCGGGCTCAACCAGGGAGATGGGTATTTCTACTACAAGGGTGAAAAGATGGACCGCCGCCGCCGTCAAATCCTCTGGCGGCAGGTCGGCATGGTGTTCCAGAATACCGCCGATCAGTTGTTTTGCCCATCCTGCCGGGAGGAAGTGGCCTTCGGCCCGCAGCAGATGAAACTCCCGGCCATCGAGATAGAAAAAAGGATTGAAGAGGCCCTTCACCGAGTCCAACTGGAAGGCTATGAAAGCCGCATCCCCCTCAATATGAGCGGCGGCGAGCGAAAAAGGCTGGCAATTGCGGCGGCGCTGAGCATGCACCCGGAGATCCTGCTCCTTGATGAGCCCACGGCCAGCCTGGACCCGGAAAGCCAGGAGCTTCTTCTGGAAATCCTCAAAAAACTGGAAATGACCAAAATCATCATTACCCACGACATGTATTTTATCAGGGACCTGAGCGACCGAACCATCGTCATGCACCAGGGCAAAGTCATCCGCGACTACCCCACGCCCGATTTCCTCGCCGACAGGCACGTCCAGGCTGTCAACGGGCTGGATTATACCTACAAGAATAATTGTCTGGAAAAAATAATGGATCTGCAGCACAACCATCTCCACCACGGTGGATAAAATATCCAGCCCCGGGGTGAAAAAAAGGGATTCAACCCGCGGGAAACAGCATGAAATTCTGGATATATGGAAATTTCAGGAAGATATTCAGACAATGATTCCATTGCAGATTCTGCTGTGACGAAAAAACCTGATCATAACCCGGTATGATGCCTCCGGTGAGGCGGACGCCGTCCGCTGGACATTAGTGGAAAAAACAGCAGAAGTTGCTCAATATGTGCCGACGCCCATGCTGCAGCAATTTTTGCTCAACAAGCCGGCCGCTGCAGCGAGTGAGGTAAATCTTGCCGGAGGATGGCTTGAGACGGGGAAATGGGCCGAATGCCTCACTGCAGGTACCTCACAGTTTCTGTAGTGTATGGCAAAGTCAAAGGCAGATGCATATTTTTGAAAAAGGGTAATGTGCAGAATCCACCGCCGGATTGCGGAATCCAGGTTGTGCGTTCGTATGTAAAAACCTTCGCCCCGACGAGCCAGTTGCTCAGCAGCAGGGTATTCACGGCAATGATGAGGGAGATTTTTTCTCAGGCTAACGGAATCGATGTTCTCTATTTTTCAAAGAAGGAAATTACGTATAGAATCTACGATGAAGCCGGTATCCAGACCCGGACTTTCACGAGGCGGTGACCCAGGCAAACAAGGGTGTCATTGGACAAAGGAACCCCAATTTTTACGGCAAACGACCTTCCTTTTCGGCAAGAAGATGCAGCAGCCTGATCCGCTCTTCCGCAGGCGGATGAGTTGAAAACAGCTTTTGCAGACCCCCGAAAAAGGGGTTCATGATAAACATATGCGAGTGCGCCGGATTTCCCCGTGTCATTGGAACCATCCGCACCCCTCGCTGCAGTTTTCCGAGAGCGCTTGCAAGCGCCAGGGGCTTCCCGCTGATTTCCGCCCCTCCCGCATCTGCCGCATATTCCCTGGCCCGGGAAACAGCCATGCGGATCAACATTGCACCAAGAGGAGCTCCGATCAAAATAAGCATTGTTCCCAGGGGATTGCCCCGCCGGTCCCGATTTCCAACGCCAAAACGTGCAAACTGTCCGAGCATGGCTATCGCCCCGGCAAATGTTGCGGCGATCTCAGAACACGTAGTACCGGAGCCAGATATAGACCGTAGAAATGAGCACGGTCAGCAGCATGATCGGCGTGCCGTAGGCAAAGAAGCGGAAAAAGGATATCTTTTTTCCCTGCCTTTCCGCCAGGCCGACGACGATGACGTTGGCCGAGGCCCCAATCAGGGTGCCGTTGCCGCCCAGACAGGCGCCGAGAGCCAGCGACCACCACAGGGGCATCAGGTCCGGGTGCTGCAGCAGGGCGATGCCCGTTTCCTCCGGCCACAACTGCCCGGCCATGTCGATGATCAGAGGGTTCATGGTGGCGACGTACGGGATGTTGTCGATGACGGCCGAGGCGATGGCCGAGAACCACAACAGCAGCATGCTCGTTCCCAGCAGGTTGCCCTGGGTAATCGCCAGCATCTTGATCGACATCCAGCTGATCAGCCCAACCTTGACTACCCCGCCGATGATGATGAACAAGCCGATGAAGAAGAACAGGGTCGGCCATTCGATCTCGGCCAGAATATGGTGCGGTTCCTTGGTTTTCGACAGGAGAAGCAGCAGTCCGGCGCCGAACAGGGCGACCGTCGCCGGTTCATAGTGCAGGGCCCCGTGAAAGGCAAAACCAAGCAGCACCACGGCGAGGACGAACAGGGATTTTTTCAGCATCACCGGGTCGGTGATCGCCGCCCGCTCGTCCATGGCCAGCACCCGCTGTCTGAGCTTCGGCGAGGATTTCAGCTTCGGGGTGAACACCACCTTGATCACGCCGATCAGGACAACCATCAGTACGATCACCACCGGGGCCAGGTGGTAGATGAAGTCCATGAAGGTGAGCTTGGCCTTGGAGGCGATCATGATATTGGGCGGGTCGCCGATCAGGGTGGCGGTGCCGCCGACATTGGAGGCGATGGCCTCCATGATCAGGTAGGGAATGGGATCGACGTCCAGAGCGTCGCAGATGAACAGGGTGACCGGGGCGATCAGCAGCACGGTGGTGACGTTGTCGAGCAGGGCGCTCAGAACCCCGGTCACCACGGCAAAGATCATCATGATCCGCAGCGGCTCTCCCTTGGCGAGCTTGGCGCTCTTGATGGCGATGTATTCAAACAAGCCGGTGGGTTTCATGAGGTTGATGATGGTCATCATGCCGATCAGCAGGAAAATGACGTTCCAGTCCACGCCGAACTCCTCGAGGTGAAAGGCCTCGTGCTGGTCGAGAATATGCAGGATCAGCATCAGGGAGGCGCCGCAGACCGCCACAATAGTCTTGTGGATCTTTTCGGAAATGATGATCCCGTACGCCACGATGAAGATCGTGGTCGCGATCCAGAACGTTGTGTCAAATTGCGTCGGGGTTGCGATTTCGGGGCTCATAGCTTGCATTTCTCCTGATCCAGGAATATCTGAGAGACGACGTTGAAGATGTCCTTGATATAGACAATTCCGACTACCCTGTTGTCCTTGTTCAGCACCGGCAGCCGCTGCATCTTCTCCTGGATGAGCAGGTCGGCGCAGGCCATGAGCGGTGCGTCCTCGGGCACGGTCACCAGCCGTTTCGACATGAACTCCTTCACTCTTCGGCAGGCCACCTTCCTGGCCATTTCCTCCAGCATCCCGTCCCAGGAAAGCTTGGAGAGCCGGGTGTCCAGGTAGACCGGAATGGCGGCGCGCAGTACATCCTTGATGGTCAGAACGCCGACCAGTTCCCCCCGCTCGTTCAGCACCACCAGTCCCTTGACGCCGGGACGGTCCTCGCGCACCGTTGTCCGCATCTTTACCACCGCGCTCTGCAGGGTGTCCTCGGGCGAAAGGTGGTCGGTTATCGGGTTCATGATCTCTTTTACTTTCATGCTTCTGCTCCTCTGGCGCAAAGAATAGTCTTCATTCCTTCTCCTTCCGCGTTTTATAGTATCGAGGAATACCTTCTCGGCTATTGAGCGACCGGGGTGATTGTTATAGGCATGCCCATGATCGGCCAGATGACCGCCACGGCCAGATAAACGACAACCATTAGCAAGATGCTGGCAACAATGCCAAACTTAAGGAACTCACCGGTGGTGAACTGCTTCGAGTTGTAGGCGATGGCGTTCGGGGCCGCGCCGATGAGCAGGAGGAACGGCATGCCCGCAGTCATCAGGGCTGAGAAGAAGATGACCTCGCCGGCCACCCCCAGGTAGGGTGCGATGACAAGGGCAACCGGCAGCGAGATGGCGATGGCCGCCACGTTCATGATGAAGTTGGTCATGATCATCACGAAGAAGGCCATGCCGAGAATAAACACAACGGCGGGAGCGGTCTTGAACAGCGCCAGCCAGTTCACCGCGAGCCATTTGGCCGCTTCTGTCTGCCAGAGGCAGAAGCCGATGGACATTGCCCCGCCGAAGAGGAGAATGATGTTCCATGGGATGTCCTCGAGGTCCTCGAGCTTGAGGATGTTGAGGATGAAAAAGAGCAGGGTCGAAGACAGCAGGATCGCGGTCTTATCGATGCCCTGCAGGGCCGGGACCCAGTTTTTGGCGGCGATCAGGATGATGACCGCCAGGGTGATCGCCAGGGTGAGGATCTCCTTGCGACTCCAGCCGCCCAGTTCGGCGTACATCTGGACAGCCCTTTCCTTCAACCCGATGATCACCGCTTTCTCAGGTTTGCACAGGAGCAACATCATGCCCCAGATCAGAAAGACCATCAGCCAGCCGACCGGAGCCATGTAGTAGGACAGCTCGAAAAAGCTCACTTCCCTGCCGGTCATCTCCTTGAAAAAGCCAATGGCCACCGCGCCGCGGGCTGCACCGAGAAGGGTGATGATACTTCCTGCCCCGGCGACGTAGGCCATGCCGATGAACAGACCCTTGCCGAACTTGGTGGGCACATCCTCCGAGGTATAGAGGGCGTGGATGGCCAACAGAAGCGGGAACATCGTCGCCGCCACCGCGGTGTGGGCCATCAGGTGGGTCAGGACGGCGGTCATCACGAAGCAGCCGAGGTAGATCATGCTTGTCCGTTCGCCGACGATCGACAGCATCTTGTAGGCCATGCGCTTGGTCAGGCCGCTCTTGGTGAAGGTCAGGCCGATGACGATGGAGCCGAAAATGAAGAGGACCGAGGGGTCCATGAAGTCCTTGAAGGCCACCTCGGGTTTTCTGATCAGGAACATCGCCTGGAACACGCCGATGGCAATGCCGGTGACGCCGATGGGCAGCACCTCGAAGATCCACCAGGTGGCGGCAAGGGCGAAGACCGCCAGGGCACCCTTGCCTTCCTTGGTCAGGATGAAGTGATTGCCCTGCGGATCGATGGCATCCGGCCAGGGCGGGGCATAATAAATAATGAAGAACAGGGCGACTCCGAGCACCAGGAAAAACAACCGCTTCCAGTCGATGGACTGCTCTGCCGCAGCCATCGTTACCTCCATTGGTTCGTTGGACATGACTTTTCTCTCCGCCTGTTATGGTCAAATTGATAATAAAGTGGTTGCTGTCACAGCCGGCACCGATTGGTGATGGCATTGAATATCTCCTCCAGGCGAATGACCCCGGCAACCCGGTCATTGTCGACGACGGGCAGGACGGTCTCGTTGGCGCTCAGCATCATGGCCAGGGCCTTCAGGAGGGAGTCGCTCCCCCCGACGGTATGCTGTACGGGCGACATGAATTCCCTGATTTGTTTCGTCCTGCTTTTTGCGCATTCGTCAAAGAACGAATCCCCCCACAGGGTGACCAGGTTCGTCACGTCGGTTTTTTTCCCTTCAAATTTGCCGACTTTGCCCAGCCCGTTGAAGCGGGAGTCAATACCGCGGATGATGTCCTGCAGCCTGGCACGGCCAACCAGCAGATGGTTGCTGATGTCCAGGACGAACAGCTCGCTGTAGGCGAGGCGCGCCTCAGGAGAATGCGTGTAGGATTTGATGGCCTCTACGGCATCATGCAGCGATTGGTCCTCGGTGAGATGCGGATACCTGTCGAGGGTGATTATGTGGTCCCTGACCACCGGATGATCGGTTTGCACTTCTTTCCTCCTCTCTTGTTTTTGTCTCTGCGCCAATGAGCATGAATACCTGCCCATGAACCGCCTTTTCTGCATCCGGACCCCAAGGACGCACTTCATCTCTTCCGGCTGCCCCCGGTTTGTTATGGGCTTTGAAAAAAGGACACCTGCCGGATCCGGCTCATTATTCTGTCACAGGGATTACCAGCTTTTGCTGTGGATGATTTTTTTTACCTCTTCCCGGCGCGTCTTCTCCACCACGAGCATCCTCTTGTGTTTTGCCTCACCGATTTTCTCAAGCAGGGTGTTCAGGTCGACGGGTTTCTCGATATAATCCTCGGCACCCATTTTCATCGCCTCGATGCCGCTTTCTACCGAGGCGTGGCCGGTCAGCATGATGATTTCAAGGTCCGGTCTTTTCTCCTTGATCCGCTTCAGGGTTTCGAGTCCGTTCAGGCCGGGCATGGCGAGGTCCAGGACTATCGCGTCAAAGCTTTTTCCCTCCACCAGCGCAATCGCGTCTCCTCCGGTGGTCACGGTGTCGACATGGTAGCCGCGGGTTTCCAGGCGGCTGGACAGCGCCTCCAGGAACTGATCTTCGTCATCCACGAGCAAAACATTCGCCTTGATTCCTTCACCCATGATTCGCTTCTCCGTTGTGATATTGAAAAGGGTTTAGAGTTATTCATCAGTTAACAGTTTCCTGGACCCATAGGAATGATGTCGGTTGCAGCCCCCACCCTGGAACGCAAGAGGGACTGTGAACGTAAAAACACTTCCTTTGCCCTGATTGGACTCGACCCAGATTGTCCCCCCATGGGCACGGATGATCTCCCTGCAGATGGCCAGGCCGAGACCCGTGCGGCCGCTTTCCTGGCTGTTGACCCGGACGAATTTCTGGAAGATCAGGGTCTGGTACTCAGCAGGGATGCCTATGCCATCGTCCTCGACCGCAACCTGGATATAATCACCTGCCTGTATCGCGGTGAGCCGGATATGCCCGCCTTCCTCGACATAACGCAGGGCATTGGAAACCAGGTTGGAAAGGACCCAGACAATCTTGTTGGCATCGGCAATCACCGGCGGCAGCTGTTCGACATTGTCGACCAGGAGATTGACCCGCTTCATGCTGACCTGCCCCTTGAAGATATCCTGGACGTGCCCGAACAGGGTGGACACCAGGATCTTTTCAAACTCGAGATCAAACCGCCCCGCCTCGATCTTCGAAAGATCAAGCAGGTCATGGACCAAAGCTTTCATTCGATGCACCTCGTCATGGGCGGCCAGGAGCAGTTCCTTTTCCTTTTCCGGCAGATAGCCGGCGGCATGCTCCAGCAGCAGGTCGATGCTCATTCCCAGGCTGGTCAGCGGGGTCCGCAACTCGTGGGAGGCCGCCATCACGAATTCGCTCTTCAATCGCTCCACTTCGCGCAACTCGGTGATATCCTTGAGGAGCAGCACGACCCCGCCAAGCCGCTGTCCCTTCCGGCCGATGGCCGTTGCCGAAAACAGAAAATGCCGGGTTTCCTTGCCGCAGGTGAGGGTGATGATCCGCCGGTCATCGGGAATGTCGGGCTGGCAACCGGAACGGACGGTCTCGGCCACCACCTCGCAGACGTTGCGGACGGGCAGTATCTGTTCGCAGGGCAGGTTTTCCGCCTGCTGCGCCTCAATGTTGAGGATGCGGCAGCCGGCAGGATTGATGACGGAGACCTTCCGCTCGGTGTCGAAGACGACCAGGCCGTCTTCGATGCTTTCGAGGATGGCGTCGGCTTTGTTCTTCTCGGCCACGATCCGGTCGACGTTCATCAGATGATAGCGCCGCAGTTTAGCGGTCATCCGGTTGAATTCAGCGGCAAGTTCACCGAGTTCATCACCCGTTTCCGCGGAAACCTGTACAGAAAACTCACCGGCCGATATCTTTCTCGCCGCCTCGACGAAGCGCCGCAATGGCAGCACCAGCTTCTCGGCGAAGAGCAGACTGAAGATGAAGGCGAAGAACGCGCCGATCGAGGCGACCAGAATAGTCGACCAGATGGCCCAGCGGGCGATCTGGCGCTCATACTCGCTGACCGCATACATCGTCTTTTCGTTCATCGTCCGCAGTTCGAGGCACTGGGCCTTTACCTTGTTGTATGCAGGGAGAATGGTCTTCTGATAGCTCTCAAGCGTCAGCGTCGAAGCGGAACCGGTACCCCCCCGGCCAGGAGCCAATTGCTGCACCTGCCGGCGGAACTCGCTGAACCCGGCTTCAATGGCCTGGATCGCCGTTGATTCTCCCTCCACGGCGATGCTGTTCCTGGACCGTCCCAGCCATTCGAGAAAGAGTACTTCGTTCTCCTGATACTGGGTTACTCCTTTGTCCACATCCCCCATCAGGATCAGGAGGATGCCGCTGTCCTGCCGGCCGAGTGCGTCGACCATGTTCTCCACTGCCAGGATGCTGCGGTAGTAGTTGCGGAGGATCTCATCGGTTGTCGTCGCCAGTGACCAGAGATGAAAGATTGCCCAGGCCACCACCACCCCCGTCAGAGAAAATGACACCCCGTACCCGACCAGTATTTTCTTTTTCAGGTTCATGCCAAACGATCTCCGTTCAACCATCGGCTGGTTGGGGTTCATGCCCGAATTGCAAAAGACCTGCCAGTTTATATCTTACTGAAATCACGAGGATCTATATAAAGAATCTGCAGCAGAACGTGCAGAATGAAATGCCGAAAATATGGGAACCGTGCATTTTGCACGATCGGCAAAAGAAAGGGAGATCAGATTCCGTATGCTTTCCTTCGGCGCCAAAGGGTGGCCTGATCAATGCCGAGTACGGCGGCGGCCTCCTGGATAGATGAAGTGGCCGCAAGGATCTTTTTGATGTGGATTTCCTCCAGGACAGAGAGAGGAATGCGGTCGCCAACCATCGGCAGGCCGACCGTGGGGACGATGCTCTCCGGCAGGTCATCTTCGGTGATGTAGTCTCCGGTTCCCAAAATCACCGCCCGCTCCACGGCGTTGCGCAGTTCCCGGATATTTCCGGGCCATGAGTAGGACAACAGAGCTTTTTGTGCCGAGGCATCGAAACCAACGATGTGTTTGTGGTTGGTCAGACAGAAGAAATTACGGAAATCCTCGGCGATCCCCATGATATCCTCGCGCCGCTCCCGGAGCGGCGGGACGCTGACGCTGATCACGTTGATCCGGTAGAACAGGTCTTCCCTGAACCGCCCGTCGGTTACCCGCTGTTCGAGGTTGACGTTGGTGGCGGTGATGATCCGCACGTTCGCTTGGCGCGATAAGGTTTCACCGAGCCGCTCATATTCCTTGTCCTGGATGAAGCGCAGCAGCTTAGCCTGAGTCGCCAACGCCATGTCGCCGATCTCGTCGAGAAACAGTGTTCCCCCTTCGCAGGCGGCGATCCTGCCGGGATGCTCCTTCACCGCGCCGGTGAAGGCGCCCTTGGCGTGACCGAACAACTCGCTCTCCAGCAGTTCATTGGGAACCGCCGGACAGGAGACGATCATCATCGGCTTCTTCGCGCGCAGGCTCCAATTGTGAATGGTCCGGGCAAAGATCGATTTGCCGGTGCCGCTCTCTCCACGAAGCAGGATGATTGCATCAGAGAGCGCCGCCCGCTGGAGGGTCTCGATGATCCGCTGCATCTCCGGATTTCCACTCTGCATCATGGATTCAGGAGCGAAACGGCGGCGATCCTCCTTGAGGACGGCAATCTCGTTTTCCAGATCGCGGATGTGCCCCAGGGTCCGGATCAACAGCCGTACCTGGGCGCTGGTGAAGGGTTTCTCGATATAGTCGGCGGCCCCTCGCCGCATCGCCTCGACCGCCGTTCCGATGGTCGCATTGGCGGTGATCACCACCACCTTCATCCATGGAGTTTCAGCAAGCAGCGGGGGAATAAGGTCCATGCCGTTCTCCCCCTCCAGCCGGAGGTCAATGAAGGCGATATCGAATGAGTTCCGTTTCGCTTCCCGCAGCGCATCTTGGGATCCAGCGACCGCGACAACTCTGTGACCTTCGGCCTCCAGGCAATAGGAGAGGGTTTTGCGGATGTTGCTCTCATCATCAACGATGAGGACATTGAGTACGCCACAGGAAGAGGTCATCGTCCGGCCGCATCGACTAAATAATTGAGTAATGCCCGGGGAGACAGCAGCTTCCGGGCGTTCTGCCGCCGGAAGGATGGGGCAATCCGGCACGGCAAAACAATGCTGATCAACACTACCATGTTTTTCTCCTCTTCTCCATATCTACTCTTGGGGGAGAGACAGGGCAGGGAATCGGCGGGTGGATCATTGACATCCGGCAAGAAGCGGAATGTCCTGTTTCTCCTCTATGGATCGATTGAACCATGGCTCAACAAGACCAGGCTGCGAACGATCAGCCTCAACAGAATATTTTTCCACCGAGATCAATATTGCCAATGTTTTTTTCGTTGTTTTTGGGGTGATGCTTGAGGCATGATACAGATAAAATTTAGCGGTCTGAAGTGGGGAGAAATGAGACATCGTGAAAACTGGATAATAACCTGTTTGAAATTATCCCCGTATGGCGGTTCCGGTTGTTAGAATCGAGCTTCTCGCTGATCACAAGGAGGCGATACCGCTGTTGAGACAATGGTTTGAGACCGAATGGCCATCCTTTTACGGATCATTAGGTCCAGGTGACGCTTTATATGATCTCCAGAGCTTCGATCGCAAAGACAGCCTACCAATAGGAGTGGTGGCGCTATGCGATGAAAGGGTATGTGGGTTTGCCGCCCTGAAAGCAGAGTCCATAGCCAGTCACCGCCATCTTTGTCCGTGGGCAGTTGCAGGATTAGTCGAGCCATCAATGCGAGGAAAGGGCATAGGCTCAAAACTGCTTAACGCGCTCGAAGAACACGCTCGCAGGTTGGGTTTCCACCAAATTTTCTGTGCGACAGGCACCGCAGAATCTCTGCTGTTGCGGGGCGGTTGGCAACTTTTAGAGCGTACTGTCCACGAAGGGAATGAGCTTGGCATCTACCGCAAGAACCTCTAACCAGCCGATCCACCAAACTGCTCTGTGGGACGAACATGGAAAAGAGTGGGGTTGGAGCGGAGTGACTCTTGTCAACGGGAGGATGGTTTGCTCCGTATATTTACGATATATCTTCAGTTCCCATTCTTACCGGCACATTGAGGTTGCCGGTTGCCATCCTAACCCCTATTTGACTTCTTTTTCCTCCGCAACGTATACTTGAAATATTAAAGATCAAGTTTGTGTCGGACTCAAGCCCTGAATCTGGTACATCAGGAAAATAGGGAAATCGGCATGTATGGCCGGAGTACAGGGGTGATTGGTTTTTAATGCTTGTCTATGGAATGGCGTAAAAGGAGGGAAAAGGATGAAATATGTCATATACCCCGTTGTGATTCTCACAGTTTGTCTATCGATCTCCCTGGCCTCTGCACAGAACAAGGTGGTGGTCGTGCCGCTTGGGGGCAAGAAATGCACTAGCCCCATGGAAAACAGCTTTACCAATTCCATCGGCATGACCTTCAATCTCATTCCTGCCGGGACTTTTACCATGGGCAGTCCGGACGGCAGCGACGAACCGGCTGAACCTGGTCGATTCTCGAATGAGACCCAGCACCAGGTTACTCTGACCAAGCCATTCTACATGCAGGTCACGGAGGTGACGCAACAGCAGTGGCAGGAGGTTATTGGGAATATGCCTGCAACATCCAACATCGGTGATGAATATCCGATAGAAACGGTCAACTGGTTCGAGGCGGCTTATTTTGCCAATGCGTTGTCGCAGAAGGAAGGACGCAGTCAATGCTATACCCTGACCGGTTGTTCCCCTATCCCTGGAAATGATATGGAATGCACGGGGTTGGGTATCAACGCCAACTGCACAGGCTACCGCCTGCCGACAGAAGCCCAGTAGGAGTATGCGGCCCGGGCTGGCACCACCACCGCCTATGCCAATCCCTACAGCTTTGATGCCACCAACACGGTAGTTGATGGGAATTTTAACTCCAACCTGGCGGCCATGGGGTGGTATGTATGGAACAATACAATAAGCGGATATACAAGCGGCACCAAGCCAGTGGCGCAGAAGCAGGCCAACCGCTGGGGCCTGTATGACATGCACGGTAATGTCTATGAATGGTGTCAGGACGGGTATGCTGACTATCCTGCTGGACCTGTTACCGACCCGCAGGGTTTTAATTACCACTTTATCGACGTGGTTCGTGGCGGCAGTTGGAGCAACGAAGCCAGGTACGAACGTTCGGCGTACCGGTACGGCGCTTTTAAAGGCTACCGCTTCTACGACCTGGGCTTCCGGCTTGCCCTCCCTCCAGGTCAGTGAGCTGGTTTCGGAAGCGGAGTGGGAGAACAGACTGGCACATCCCGGAAAGACGGAGGGTGTCTGCGATGGGGTGATTTGTTACGTAGAGTTACGATGGACCTTCAGTCTCCTTTAAAGACGTCACGATGCGATTGCCGGTGGCAGTATAATCTTCTTTGACTTCCAATTTGTCGTAATTGTATAATTGGTAAGGGAGATCAAATCCCCAAGAAAAAGCCAAACCTGCCGGAAGGCAGGGACGGAAAGCCAAGGGTCTTTCAAGACAGCCGGGTTGCCATGAAATTGGTCATCCGGCTTTTTTTATGATCTGCCGCTGAGGCCGCCACGGCGAGGATCGTTAAACACATTATAATAACAAGATATTATCAATTTCAGGCAAATACGGCTCTCCTGACTGGTGGATGATCGCCAATATGGAGCAAAGGAAATGATGGATATTCCAAACAAAATGACAGTGCGGGCTGTGATTGTCGTGACTGCGGGCTGTGCAGGACCTGCATGGAGCGCGGTTTTGCATCTATCACCTTACGGGAGAGGTGCAGTATGTCGTTGACATTGATGAAAAAATTGAGA
Organism: Deltaproteobacteria bacterium; assembly: GCA_023230665.1. GTDB lineage: Bacteria > Desulfobacterota > Desulfomonilia > UBA1062 > UBA1062 > Phosphitivorax. Next base: position 11,041 of record JALNWY010000006.1, on the reverse strand, counting down.
CCTGGTGCTGACTTGTTGTTCCTTTTATTGGTCCTGCCGTTCTGCATAGTTTCTTTCTTTCCTGGTGCGACTTTTTTCCCGGAACCGGCAAAGGCCCAGGTTGATCCGCCGCTTGTTGTCTCGACCACTCCTGCCGACGGCGCCGGGGACGCGCGCCTCGATCTTGAATCCGTGGCCATTGTGTTCAACAGACAAATGAATGCGGGCTATAGCATAACCTCCAACTTCCCGGCCTATTCCGTTTTCTGGTCTGCGGACCAGAAAACCTGCACCCTGCGCAGAAACGATTTGTCAACCCCCTTGCAGACGGGCATGACCTACTTTTTCATTTTGAACAGGGAGGGGACACCAAAAAGTTTTCAGGACCTTTCCGGAATCCCGTTGGAAGAATACTCATTCTCCTTTACCACTGTGGCAAATTACCAGTTGCTCAAAATCCCGGAAAATCCCGCCAAGGGGTTCCAATGGCCATACTACCTGAGCATTCCCCGTTCGCTGGGTTCCAGGACCGTGCTGCTGGTCGAAACAAACAATACGGGCACGGTCAGCGATGACCAGGCGGTTCATGACCAGGCGGCGCTTGACCTAGTGAAATGGCGGTCAAACTTTGCCGTTGACCTGGAAGTTCCGCTCCTGGTGCCCACCTTCCCGCGCCCTCTCGGTTCATTCATCGATCCTCCGCTCTGGAGGATTTACACCCATGCCCTTGACCGCGACAGTCTCACAACATTGGTTGACGGACTCGAGAGGATCGACTTGCAGCTTGTGGCCATGATCCGGGATGCCCAGGAACGGCTCAGGACAATGGGAAAGGAGGTGGACCGGAAAATCTTCATCAACGGCTATTCGGCCTCAGGATCCTTTGCCAATCGTTTCACCCTGCTCCATCCGGAAATCGTCAAGGCCGTTGCCAGCGGCTCTCCCGGCGGGTGGCCCACCGTGCCGGTCAGCACCTGGAAAGGGGAAACGCTCAATTATCCTGTCGGCATTGCCGATCTTCATTCCCTGGTCGGGGAGCCCTTGAACCTGGCGGCATTGCGGAGTGTTCCACAGTATATCTACGTCGGCGACAAGGACGAAAACGATGCAGTCGATTTTTCGGACGGTTTTGATGATGTCGACCGGGAGGTCATCGACAGATTGTTCGGCGACGGCATCCCTTACATCGTTGAACGCTGGCCCCATGCAGAGGCAATCTTCCGCTCGGTGAACTGCAACGCTCGGTTTGTCATTTATCCGGACGTAACGCACACCATAACTCCCGCGATGTTTGAGGATTTGAGAAGGTTCTTTGCCTCCCACAAATTCGACGAGGAACAACCTGTGCCCGTTCCGGCCGGCTCTCTCCCCGGTGTGCTCCATCTGCTTCTGGGAGACGGGGATTGAACCACCGGAACAGCCATCGTGAGGTATAAAAAGGCCCTATGAAGTTTTGTACCCCAATAATGCCGCCAGTGAACCATAGGGAGAAATCTCACGTCCCCGGTGCAAGGAGATTTCTCACATCCGTTCGAAATGACAACACTATTCTGGCAGTGGCAATAAATTTACTGAGGATTGATAGTAATCACAAAACAAAATCTGATTACCACCAATTCTCAGCACGGGATAAAAGGTGCTGAGGGATCGGCAATGAATGTATAGCGGCATGTGCCAGATGTCTGATCATTACTCCAAGGTTGAATCGCCGGTTAAAGCGGTAGCAGAACTCTGCCAGGTAGCGGGGCAAATGTTTCCGGCTCACTGCATGATAAGTGCCTCGCAGATCGTTCTTCACATTGCCGATCATCGTATTGACCCACTTGAAGACCCGGCGAGCATCACCCACAGAACCACCGCTGGACAGTATGGCTTCATGCGCAAACCCAGCGCATCCATAGATAAGCACATCATGGAACTGCAACAGGAAGCGAATCAGAGGACTGCGGAGGGGCGGAGGCGGCAGCATATTCGGTCTGAACCGCCGGCGACGCCTGTCTGCCTCATCTCCCGCCAATCCATCCATTGAACAGGTCAGCAGGTAACCTGTTTCAGTTTATCTGGAGCAGGTTGTCTGTTTATTGCCAGTACGAATTTCAACCAAACAGCAATTTTTTAAAAATGAAGGTGTTCTGCGAATATTTTTATTAAATTCCAGCCATGTCTGACTGGAAAAAAAGCCTATGTATACCTTGGAGAGAGAACAGTTCTTTGCAATAAGCCTTGAGCGGGCCTGGGATTTTCTGAAGGATCCGGCCAACCTGAATGCGATTACCCCGGAAGATCTGCACTTCACAATTATTTCGCCTGTGCCGGATACCATGTTCGAGGGGATGATCATCGAGTACCGGGTGGCCATACCCTTGTTCGGCACCCGGCGATGGGTTGCCGAGATAAAGCATATTCGCGAAAAAAGATCCTTTGTCGATGAGCAGCGGATAGGTCCCTATTCCTTCTGGTATCACTATCACGAACTGGCGGAGACCGAGCAGGGAATCAGGGTCGCCGACCGGGTCTGTTATGCGGTGCCGTATGGCGTGATTGGACGCCTGCTGTACGCCATGTTCATCAGGAAAACCCTGGACAGAATCTTTGATTATCGGAAAGAACGACTCGCTGTGATTTTCGGATAGCAATATCAACCCTATTGGATTCCGGTTGCCAGGGGAAGTCGCTCAATTTTGCTTCGATTTGTCCCGATAGTATCGAGCTTGAGGGATGGACGAAGTGCAACTCCATCGTCAGCATACTGAATAAACCTCACTGGAGCAGCTCGTTTTCGCGCCCGTCCAGCCCACCCATCATGGCGTCCGCTGTCCCTCATGGATCAATGAGGCGTACTTCTCAGGCGCGAGGACATGGTATGTCCCTGTCGCGGTTGTGCAGGGAGCACCCTCGCTGTTGGCGAGGGTCGCCTCCAGGTATACTTTCGGCCCGTCCCGGCCTGTCATCCGACAGGTTGCCCGTACCGGTTTTCCGTTGATATGCACTGGCCTCAGGAATTTGACCTGGAAATCAGTGGTGACAGCGTTTTCCCTGGTATGGATAAAACTTGTCCAGCCCATTATCTCGTCCAGCAGGCCCATCTGGATCGCGCCGTGCAGGATGGTTCCCTGCCCGGCAAAGTGCCGCGGGGGCACATATTCGGTTGACGTTTCCCGGCGTTCCTCGTCCCAATAGAACCGAAGCTTGAGGCCTGCCGGGTTGTCTCGTCCGCAAAAGAAGCAATTGCTGTCTGCAAAGGGGTTGGGAATCTCGTTCTTCATGATCTCATGCGTGGATGACGCTTGCCTGTGAAGGTTATTCGACTTTGTCCTTTCAAAATTCCGATAAATACAGCCCGCCTGGAGGCGGGACTTGAACACGCCGCTATTTGCGCGTTAAATCCGGTGACTGGACCGCACGATCATTGCGCACCTTCTTCAAGCGCACAGATGACTGAATCGAGCAGTGGCGTCCGGTCCGCGCTCACGCAGGTTGACCGTCCCGGCGATCGCTGCGCTGCCCGCTGGCCAGAAATAGGCGAACGCGCCCCAAACGCCGGTAGCGCCGACGATCTTTTCGCCACAAGGTCTTAAGAACGACCTCTGGATGGACGAGCACAGCCATTCCGTCCACGTCGAACTTGTTGTACGCGGCGACGTAGTTCTGCATTACGGCATATTTGCTCTTCGTTTGTCATGAGCTATCTCTTCCTTGGCCGCGAATAACGGCTCAAGCTGAGGGGCGCCGCGCTTATTGCGGCGTCCCCCTCCAGTGCGGTGTTAGACAACTATGCCCGCTTGCCAAGCACAGCAGACTGATACGTTTTCAGTAGCTTTGGCTCATCAATTGATCCATGGTGATGTGCCTGCCGCCACTTGCCTTCGAGCTTCTGAAAAATACGAGAAGTACGGATTTCCAATTTCACTTCTTCGTTGCCAAGGCGGAAGTAGCCTCGCTCCCTGCCAACCGCATAAAACATTTCTGGCGTTTGGTGAATGGTATAGTCGTAATACTCAACATATACCTTCGCCGGACCATTAAAGATGCGCTCATACACCGGCTTTATTTCTTTCCATCCGCGCTTTATTCCCCCAAGGGGGTTATCCATTGCGATGTCATCGGTATTCGCCCAGTTTGACTCCATCATTGAAAGATCGCCACGGTTAAACGCGCAATAAAACTGAACGAGTGCTTGATAAGGTGATGTCAGACCACCTTGGTTTTCGTCGCCAGTTATTGGTTCTTGAATTGGCTCCATTCTTTCCTCTTCTTGTTGCCTAACGAGTCGGTAGAAAAACCAATTTTCAAAAAGTTGACCGAATGGGACCGGACTGATTTTTTTGCCGTTCCCTATTCAAGCTTGTCGATTTATTTGTTATCAGTTCTTTTCTTCTTCTGCTTCCTCATCCCTTGGCAAAATTCCGTCGTGAATCTCCTTATTGGCAAACAGTTTCACATACTACTGTTCTCCGGCCGCAACATTTTTATCAGTCCGGGTACGGTCGTGCTCCCGGTAAGTGGTGATGATCTGGGCTATGGCCTGCTCCGGCTTGGCCGCCTTCTTCTCAAAATCAGCCTTGGTGCCGCGCCATTCCTTGGAGGCGTTGCTCGGCAGCTTGCAGCCGTCAATGGCGAACATCTCCCTGCCGATCACTGCAGGTCGTCCAAAGTACGCGAACTTACAAAGCTCGGTTGCAACCTACGGCTGGCTATATCATCGGCTTGAGCCGCAAGGGACCATATCGACTCGCCAAGACGCTGGCTACCCAATCGGGCATGACCAACAAATGGCTGAAGGACCAAGGTCTGTTATCGGTCAAAGATCCATGGGTAGAATTCACTTCCCGGCTACGGATCGGTAGCTCTTGGGAAACGCCTAGTGCGGAACCGCATGCTAGGTGTTGTGGAGGCCGGGGGAGAAAGACCCCCGACTGCCCGATTAAAGTTTAACCAATTCCACTCGCCTGTTTTTGGCCCGCCCTTCTTCGGTGGTGTTGGGCATAACGGGTTTGGATTCACCATAACCCTTGGGCACGAGCCTGCTGGTATCGATATCGAACAGGCCAAGATAGGTTACCACCGTTTCTGCCCGGCGCTGCGAGAGTTTCAGGTTGTAGTCATCAGAACCCTGATCGTCGGTATGGCCCTGGACCTCAAGCATCAGGTCAGGGTTATCTTTAAGCAGCGTTACCACGTGCTGGAGCTGCTTGGTGGACTCTGGCTGAAGCGTAGCCTTGTCCAGATCGAAGAGGATATCATACAGCTGGATCCGTCCATCGGCATCCAGAGCGGCTTTCATCTCGGCGGGACCGAAGGTCAGCGATTTCTTGAAAGGTTCTTCATCAACAATGATCAGATCCTGTTGCCCCAGTCCGGCGTTGCCGGATACCCTGAGCCAGGTTACTCCGCCGTCGTCCCGGGGTATTGTAAGAACCATTTGACCCACATCTTCGTAAACCACCCGGCCGCCCTTTTCCTCGGCAGCGACTTTGTAGTTTTCAAAAAATTCCAATTTTGAAATGGTTTTGACCCGGTCGCCGGAGGATGTCCGAACTTCATACAGGAGTCTCCAGTATTCGCCCTTGATGGTCTTTTTTTCTCTTTGCTTTGTTCCCTCATTAAAATGATAAAACTCGTAGGCATCAAATTTATTATATTTCGACATGTTCTCGGCCAGAACCGAGCCGGGGAACGGACGTATCAGGGGATGCTCTTTTATCGCCTGCGCATAAGCAGAAACAGCAAACATAACGACAAATACTGACAAAAACACAATTCTAAAACGATTCATGATTCCTCCACCTTTCTTAAAATTAGTTGACAGGTCGGAATATACCGCAATGTCCAAGACAGCGTGATCCTCTTTATAAAAAACTATCTTGGATATAACAGCTCGGCTCAGCAGCCCGAAGAAACGGCGTACCAGGCATAAAAAGGCGCACCAAAACCGCGCCGCTGTGGGTCGGCCTGGAGCCGATGGTTAGGTGCGTTTACTCTTCTCATTTCTTTGCCTTATTCAGCTTGCTGATTATCGAGGGATCATCGAGGTACTTGTCCCGAAGATTACGGGTCGCTTCTGGCAGATCTGTACAGAACTCCTCAATCCGGTTGACGATGAACTCCCTTCTTTCGATATCTGCTGCTGATTTGCCCTCCGGCCACGGTTCTTGCCTAAAATGTGCGCAAAGCTCAGTGCGTCGCAAGAGCTCCGCGTCATGTGGCACTTGGTCTGCCGCAAGCGTTGGCGTCAGCAGTATTGCCACAAGGATCAACAGCGCTCGGGTCATCATCTGCACCTAACCGTTCCGCTTCAGATGCGACGGCGCATCGGCGACGGACTTCAGCTGGAAGCGGTTGTGCGGAGACTTGCTAATTGGCATTGCCCACCACCTTGATTGCGCCGATTTCCAGCAAGGGTCCAAGCACGTTCGCGGCGCCGCCGTGCTCTACGATTTTTCCATTAACTACGCGATCTACATTGACGCCGGTAAACGTCACTGGTTTGCCGGTAGGCTTCATACCCAACCACTCTCCCTTATGCGTTCCTCTCGCTGTTATGCAGGAGACTACCCATTCCCCTTCAGCAATCTGTTGGTCGATCGTGATTATTAGATCCGGATACGTTTGCCGAACTCCGATGGTATGTGCCTTCGCACCTTCGATACCGACAGCTAGTCTTTTCCCATCATGGACTTCGCAGTAGTCCGGGGACAAAAACTCATCAATTATCTCAACATTCCCTGTATTCACAACTTCCTCATAAAAGCGCCGAACGATCAGCTTGTTATCTTCCGTATTCATGGCCCACTCACTTCTTTTTTCAGCTGAACGTAGAGCTAACCTGCCCGAGTATAGCCGGGGGCATATGCAGGGAAACATCAGCTTTGGCAAGAACCGCGACGGGTGGCCGGTCCGGTTTAGTGACTTGATAATATAGAAGGCCTCCTTTCAATACCGGAACCGTTCCAGTGCAATTTGAGATTGAACCCCTTCAACTCAAAAACAAAAGGAGGCCTCCATGCGATTTTACACCAAACAACACAAATTTTACTGTGGAATCGACCTGCACACCAACAAAATGTATCTCTGCATCCTCAACCGGGAAGGTGATATCGTCCTGCACCGCAACATACGAACCAGGCCGGATACATTTTTGCGGGCAGTAAATCCGTTCCGCGATGATCTTGTGGTTGCCGCCGAATACATGTTTTCTTGGTACTGGCTGGCCGATCTCTGTGAGGATGAACAGATCCCTTTCATCCTGGGTCAAAAAGCAAGAACGACAAGATAGATTCCCATAAGATTGCCGCGCTGCTCAAAGGAGGCCTGATACCGATGGCTTATGTCTATCCGCGCAGGATGCGGGCCACCCGCGATCTCATGCGCCGCCGCAATCATTTCATGCGCAAACGGGCCGAACTCTTCGCCCACACCCAGAATACCCCCAGTCAGTACAATCTCCCGGAGCCCCTCGGCCGGATCGCCAAACCGGAGAACAGGGAAGGCCTGGTCGAGCGTTTCGACGTATCATGCGTCCAGATGAGTATTGCCGCCAACATCGACATGATCGAGGCCTACGACCAGGTTATCGCCGTGCTTGAGCGGGACATTATCCAAAGCGCCAATGTTCATGACTCCGGGTCCTATGCCCTGCTCAAAACCATTCCCGGAGTAGGCCGGATCATTGCCCTCAACCTGCTCTATGAAATAGAAAATATCGACCGTTTCCCCAGGGTACAGGATTTTGCCTCCTCCTCCCGCCTGGTCAAATGCGCCAAGGAATCCAATGGCAAAAAATACGGCAGTGCTGGCAAAAAGATCGGTAACGCCCATCTTCGGTGGGCCTTCTCGGAAGCAGCACAGCTCTTCCTCAAGGGCAACCAGCCGGCCAGGAAATACATGGAGAAAATAGTCAGCAGGTACGGCAAGGGGAAAGCCTTGTCCATTATGGCACATAAGTTGGGCCGAGCCGTTTATTTCATGCTCAAAAACAGGGAGGGATTCAATTTGAACAGGTTTTTGACTGCCTGATACCTGGTCCGTGCCGAAAATGATAATTGGAGCCTGACTGAACCTGTTACTGTTCAGCCAAAAATGGTGCAAGCACCACCATTGGAAAAATCAGAATTTTGTGCCCTTATTGATGGCGGCAGGTTGCCACCTCGGTTTTGCATACCGCCTGTCTTGCGTGGCAATAGGAAAATTGGGTATTGCTCCGTCTGCGTGGTAGACAAACGGAGATGTTGATACAAGATCAATTTTTGTTCCTTGCGGAGCTCATTGATGGCTTTGATTCTTCGGAAGACATGTTGAACCAATAAAAAATGTCAGTGCCGTCCGATGCATGCTGTTGTTGGGCAATCCTTTTGACGGCCCCGTCACGAGGGCCTTGCAACAAAGACGGTTCGCCAGTCCCGTAGTGCCTCCATGTCCGTCTTCAGTTCATCGGGCGTGGGAGGGACGACCGGAGTTTCATTCGGCTGCGAGTGTTCGTAACGGGAGTATTTCATCATTAGGTCGTCGAAGAGCCTGCAGTCCTCGGCTGTAATGCGGGCCAGCTTGTCCAGCTTGCCTTGCGTGTTGACGGCACGCCGGAACCGCTGAACAACATCCGCCAGCAGCTCGCATTCGATCATGCGTTCGAGAAGGATGCGGAAATCGCTGCAGATAGACTTTGCAAGCGGCGCATAGGCCGCTTGGCCTTCCTCGTCATGTGCCTTCCGGGCCTTGACCAGATGCTCGTTCAGGAGAGCATTAAGCGCCTTGTCCGGTTTCTTTGCAAACAGTGGTGTGTCGCCCGGTTCGCCCGTACCCCAAGGCTCGCACCTGACGCAGGTCACCTTGCATTCCCGCAAACCGACTTTGCCGGCAGGACGGGATCGGCGGCTTGAACGGGAGAGGAAGAGAAATTGCTCAAAGCGGCCCGGGCATCAAAATGCCTGGATATCGAGAGCATTATCATCATTGCTCTTGAGACAGCGGCAAGGCGGAGCGAGATTTCTGCAATGCGGTGGGAGAATATCAATTTAAACAAGAGAACGTGGCACATTCCCTGGACTAAGACTCTCGTACCTCGGACCATCCCGCTTTCGCAACGCGCAATTGAAATCCTTCGCATCCTCCCCAGGCAGCTTGAAGGCTGAGTATGGAAGCTGAAGCGAGAAGATGGGATCACCCGGGCTTTCGACCGGCTGTGCAAATCGCGGGTCATAAAAGAGGGTCGGATCAAGATAGTTGATAAATTTCCCAACTTGCGCTTTCACGATCTCCGCCATGAAGCCACGAGGCGTCTCTTTGAAAAGGGGCTGAATATCATGTGCCGGATAGCCTGGGTGTGGTTGCTTAGGCGCTTACAATATCATGGAGGTGGCCTCGATCACCGGCCACAAGGATTTGCGGTCACTGCAGCGGTATACCCATTTGAAAGCAGAGGATTTGGCCGAGAAATTGGGGTGAATTGTTGATCTTCCCGGTTGCTCTCGCAATACCATCGGCGCGGCTTGTTTTCTCTCTCGCCTTTCTCGTTCATTTTTCAGGTGTCACATCGAAAAATGCTCGATGGGCCCACTCCCTTGCAGATACTGGAGGACCCTGGTTCCTTCGGCGCTTATCAGATCGGTCAGGTAGCCCCAGAACTCTTTCTTCTCAACCGTACGATCGATGACCTGGGGTGGCAGAAAGCGTCTCATTTCCTGGATGAACGCTTTTCGGACTTCAGGTTTGTCGGCCAGGTCATGCAACTGTTGACCCAGTAGCGCTGTAAATTCTTCTTGAGAGCGTTTATGGTCCGCAATCTTGTTCGGGATCAGGGACAAGGGCAGGGTGATGTTTTGCTGCTTCAGCCAGCCGATATCCCAGAGATCACGATTTTTGAGCCGGTTGGGCCTGAGAGCGAGGGCGACCAGCTTGTCGGCAAGGATTTCCTCACGGCTCTGTGCCTGGACTATCAGGCCGGATGTCCCCATCTCCACCCCGTAATGGTTGCGCAGAAGCATGGGACGTCGGTCATAACTGGGAATGGCACAGATATCGATATGAATCCGCTGCGCCGGGAGATTCTTTTGTTCCGGCCGGGTGATGACCCGCAGTTTCCAGGTATCGGTATTTCCATGTTCCCGCACCGGATCGGTCACTTCCACAACCAGGTTATATTTCACTCGCAGGCGTTCCTCCAGCACCCGGCCTAGATCGGACAGTGATTCGCGCGTAAATTCTCTGCCGCCGGTAAAGTCGAGATCTTCGCTCAACCTGTTGGATCCGTAACAGGCGCGCAGGCAGGTGCCGTCGATAAAGGTCAGGGCGTTAAGCAGACCGGCCTCGCTCATTTCCCGCAGGATATCGTGGTGCAGGAGTTCTTTCTCCACCACGGCGCGCAGCGGCGTCAGCTCACCCTGATTGCGCAGGGCCTCGTTGACCAGATTGTCAAACAGGCTCACGCGCCGCCTCCCAGTCCACGAGACTCAGGTCCCGCCGCGTCAGCTTCATATCCCGCAGGGCCAGGGCAACGGAAGCTCGCCACAGATGATAGCGCGGGTCATACGTTAAGTGCGGGGCCAGCTGTGCCGGAGATTTTTTGGTATGGATGAATTCGATATGGCCGAAAGAGCCGCAATCAAAAATATTGCTCCGGCCGGAAGACATCACGGTGATCCAGTTCATGGGGACCTGTGAGATGATTCCCGCATCGCTCAGGACGGATTCCAGGCTCAGGTAATTGAATTCATTTGCCCGCAGGCGGGCCGCCGCATGGTAGAGAAGTTGCCCTGCCGGGTATTCCACCTTCGGGTACAGGTAAAGTCCCCGACAGACCCGCCGAAGCAACCCGTTTTTTTCCGCGCGCGCGATCAGGCTTTTGAATGCGCTCTTATTCTGTTCCGGCATGGCACCACGTAAATCGCGCAGGGAGAACAGATAATGCTCCTGGTCCGCCGTATTCTCCAGAGTCCATGTCAATTGCTTGAGGGGTTGCATGTATTAAATATACACAAAGAATCGTTTTTTGCAACTTTATGTAAACTTGGAGGCAAGAAGGAGAGGAGCGCCGCGATGTAATTATAATAGATTTTCAGGAAAATAT